>JAHJIK010000051.1 GCA_018823385.1 Patescibacteria group bacterium
TGCATCACATCAATTTGTGCGATTAGGTGCGACAGTAGTGAGTGAACCGAATCATATTCTTGAAGCACTGGGATTCAGTTCACACACCGACAAGACTTGACCATATATAGGTATGCACGGTATGAGTTAGCTACATGGCAAAGAAACTACTAATCGTTGAGTCTCCAGCAAAGGCCCGCACCATCCAGCAATATCTGGGTGCAGACTATGAAGTACTAGCTTCTGTGGGGCACGTGCGAGACCTGCCAAAGACCAATAAGGACGCAGTGGATATTGAAGGGGGCTTTGTTCCTCGCTACGTAATTTCTCCTGATAAGCGGGAGGTAATTGAACGTATCCAGAAGGCGGCAGCAAAGGCGGGAGAGATCTTTCTTGCAACTGACCCCGACCGCGAAGGTGAGGCTATTGCATGGCATATAAAGGAAGCGGTTGGACTCAAGAAACCACAGCGTGTGGTATTCCACGAGATCACAAAGACAGCCGTTGAGGAGGCCCTCACTCACCCACGCACTATCGATGAAAACCTGCGACAAGCGCAGGAAGCGCGTCGCGTGCTTGACCGCATTGTGGGGTACGACCTATCTGGCCTTATCTGGAAAAAGGTGCGCTATGGACTTTCAGCTGGTCGCGTACAGTCGCCAGCGCTGCGTATTATTGCTGAGCGTGAACGCGAGATCAAAGCATTCATTCCTGTTACCTATTTTGTACTCGACGCCATTTTCAAAACAAAAGGTGGTGAGTTCCCTGCCAGCTGTGTAGAGCAACCAGACAATGCTAAAGAGACAGAACGGATTCTTACGCTTGGACAAAAAGCAAAGTGGTCTGTAGCGGACGTAACAGAGCGAAGTGAGGAGCGGGTTCCAAAACCTCCCTTCACTACGTCAACGCTTCAGCAGTCAGCATCAACACGTCTTGGCTTTTCTCCATCACGCACCATGCGTGCCGCCCAGAAGCTATACGAAGCAGGACACATCACCTACATGCGTACTGACTCAGTATCTCTTTCAAAAGAAGCGGTGTCTAAGATTGCGAGTGTTGTTGAAAGTGAATACGGAAAGGAATACGTAGAGACAAGGGTATACAAGACTAAGAGCAAGAATGCGCAGGAGGCTCACGAAGCCGTTCGTCCAACTGATGCAAGTCGCGGTTCTGCTGGCGCAAATGGTGACGAAGAGAAACTATACGAACTCATTCGAACTCGCACGGTAGCGTCCCAGATGAGCGCAGCAAAAGTGTCCCGAACGAGCGTAAAGGCAAAGGCTGATTGTGACATTCCCCTCTTTAGTTCAAATGGCTCACGTGTCCTCTTCCCCGGATGGCTTGCTTGCGACACTCGTGCACGCGGTGAGGACGTTGAGCTTCCAAAGCTTGCTGTTGGAGACGCGCTTGATCTGAAAACACTTGGCAGCGAAGAGAAACAGACTGAACCACCAAACCGATATACGGAAGCCGGTCTCATCAAAGAACTTGAGAAGCGTGGTATTGGACGCCCTTCAACATACGCAAGCATCATGAAAACTATTCAGGATCGTGGATATGTTGAAAAGCAAGGACGCACCCTTCACCCAACCGCAACCGGTATGGTGGTGTCTGGTTGGCTTGAAGAACATTTTGCTGAATATGTTAGTGATTCATTCACTGCAGAGATGGAGGATGAGCTCGATGAAATTGCACGCGGCGAGCGCGGGTACAAAGCTACCCTTGAGGAGTTCTATACCCCCTTCCAGAAAGCTGTTGCGTCAAAAGAGGATCTTCCAAAAGCCACTTCGCTAGGTAAAGTTCCACCAGAGTTCACCTGTCCTAAGTGTGGAAGCGAGATGGAGTTCAAGCTTGGTCGCGGTGGTATCTTCATGAGCTGCATTCGATATCCTGACTGTGACGGTGCTCGTCAGGAAGACGGTACAGAACTTAAGAGTGACGAGCCAATTGGCATGCACCCTGAAACAGGGCACCCAATATTCATCAGAACCGGACGATATGGGCCATATGTTGAAATGATTCTGCCTGAACCTGAACCAGTTCCCGAAGAAGAAGCACCTGTTCAATATACAAAAACAGGTAAGGTTAAAAAGGTTGCGAAAAAGAAAGCGCCGAAGAAACCAAAGGTAAACGCAAAGCGAGCAGGTATCCCTACAGGAACTGACCTCTCTGTCGTTACCCTTGCGGACGCCGTGAAGTATCTATCCCTTCCTCGTGAGCTTGGTATGCATCCTGATTCAGGAAAACCAATCACCGCTTCAACCGGACGCTTTGGCCCATATGTCGCGCACGATGGTGAGTTCCGTTCAATCAAAAAGAGCGACCCCTACACCATTTCATTTGACGAGGCGCTTACCCTCATTCGTGAGCCAAAGAAGCCACCACGTGGTGTTGATATTGTGAAAGAAATTGGCAAGCACCCAAAGACGGGCAAAATGCTCACGCTGTATAAATCAAAGCAGGGACACTTCCTAAAGAAAGGACTACGACGTATCTATCTTCCAGAGACCGTGAAGCCAGATGACATCACCCCTGAGGAAGCTGCAAGCTACTTAGCATAAAAAGAAGGCCTGCCGGAGCAGGTCTTCAGAATGTTCAGTGACGCTATCTATGCGTCTTTCTCCTCACTTTTCGTTGGAGCTTCGTCGGGGCGATTAACCTTTGCTCCATCAAGTTCCAGGAGTTCGCAGAGCGTGTACTCCCCAACACAATTGGGGTATGTTCGAGTTGGCTCTGCACACACCTGATCTCAATCCCTTCGCTAGCGTACGAAAGGGCAAAAAGTCGTTTTGGGTGTACAAGTATTTCAGCAACAAACAGACTGTACGGTAGTCGCGATGTGCCGCCAAGGTAGGCAAGCATGTATTCACGATACCGTTTTCTGCTTTCAACTGCAGCCTGCAACATTTCTGCAGCACGCCGTGCCGCTTCCGGATGCAAGTGTTCTGCAGCCAAATCAGCAATGCGTAGCCGCATTTCCGCTATCGAAAGGGGCTCGCCCGAACCGTCTTTCATAAACTGGGAAAAGGCAGCAAGTGCGAGACCAGTACCGTGGCGACGCCTGTCTTCCGGATCTCCGTAACCCATCATGTTTCTCCCAAAAGACTGAACTCAGTCAGTCAAAGAACAGTGGTATACTGTGCACTTAAGCATGACTACCGTCAAGGAAATTCTAGCAGAGATGCGTGAAGCCTCCCCGGAAGATGAGGCGCTTGTTTCCGCAGCATATGCGTTTGCTGAAAACGCACACTCAACCCACAAGCGGTATTCAGGAGAACCGTACTTCCTCCATCCGGCAGCCGTAGGAAAACATCTCGCCATTCTCGGCATGGATGCAGCCACCATCGCAGCAGGCCTTCTGCACGACACGGTTGAAGATGGTGAAGTGACCGAAGAACAGGTGCGGGAGAAATTTGGCCCCGAGGTCCTCTTTTTAGTTGAAGGTGTTACCAAGCTCGGAAAGCACAAGTATCAGGGCGCAGAACGCCACGCAGAGTCTCTGAGACGTCTTCTGGTTGCAACCTCAGCTGATGTTCGCGTGCTCATCATTAAGTTGGCAGACCGGTATCACAATATGACTACCCTTGAGCACGTACCGGCTCATAAGCGAAAGCGTATTGCGCTTGAGACACTCAACATATATGCCCCGCTGGCAGATCGTCTTGGAATGGGACGCATAAAGAAGGAGTTTGAAGATATGGCGTTTCCCTTTGTTGATCCGGATGCCTATGCACATGCGCTTGAGGTTCGAAAGTTAAAGAACAAAGAAACGGAAGCGGGACTCGCTCGCGTACAGAAAGAGTTACAGCACACCTTGGTACGAAAAAGTATTAAGGATTTCAGAACAGAGATTCGCGTTAAAGGTCTGTGGAGTCTGCATCAGAAGCTTAAGCGAAAGGATGATGATATTACCCGCATCCACGATATTGCAGCACTGCGTGTTGTAGTGAAATCAGTTGATGACTGCTATGCCGTACTGGGTGTCATTCACTCGCTCTGGAAGCCTATGCCAGGTGAGTTTAAAGATTATATTGCGTTCCCTAAGCCAAATGGATACCAGTCACTTCACACCACAGTACTAACCAGTGAGGCGGGTATTGTTGAAGTACAGGTGCGCACTGAAGACATGCATCAGCGTGCGCAGTTTGGTATTGCTTCACATATGTCATACAAGCAGCTTGGAAAGGCTGCTGAGAAAGGAGCATTTAGGAAGGTATCGTTTGGTTGGGTTCGAGACCTCATGCCAACTCTCTTGCAGTTCTCACGCAAAGGAGCGGTCACTCCCGTAGTGCAGGCTAAAAAGCCTTCAAAGAAAGCTGCGTCCTCACCAAAGTGGCTGGCTGATCTTGCTGATGCACACACTTCAATTGCAGGTTCAGAAGAATTTGTTGAGGGCCTCAAAGAAGACTTCTTCTCCCACCGTGTATTTGTATTCACCCCACGCGGTGATGTTATCGACCTACCTGTTGAATCAACGCCAATCGATTTTGCATATGCCATTCACAGCGAGCTCGGTAATCACATGTATGGCGCCAAGGTAAATGAGAAGCTTACCTCCTTTGATACAAAACTCCGCAATGGAGATGTGGTTGAAATATTGGAACGCGAATCAGCCAAGCCAACTGCTAAGTGGCTTGATTATGCGAAGACCTCAATGGCTAGGAGACACATTCGCCTCTCTATGGAACATGCTGAGAAAGCAGGAATCAGTCCGTACACACAAGCTAAGATGCCTGTGCCAAAGCCAAAGAAGATTCGACAGCCAAAAGTTCCTAAAGCCCCAAAGCCAAAGAAACCTAAAGGCTAAAATCGCGCACAGAATAGATATCCTCCTCAGGTTCAGCCTTTGCTACAGGTGCTGGCGTATCAATTGATGGAATTGGAGATTCCGGTTCAACAGGAACTTCAGCTGGAGACTGCTCTCCATTTTCAATAGCAAGCGCATCTTCTTCTTGTGCTGCAATTGATGCCACGATGTGTGTCAGGTCTTCTGGTGAGAAGAACTCAATAAGGACACGTCCACCCTGTGGTCGGCTTTCGATAAGTACACGAGTACCGAGTGTTTCAGTAAGACTCTTCTCTAGCTCCATCATTTCAGGAGTCTTATCGTGCTTTCGAATCTTGTCGGTTGCAATACGGCGGGCAAGTTGCTCAGTCACTCGAACCGATGTCTTCTTCAGAACAATTTCTTTAAAGAGTGTTTTCTGCTCTTCTGGACGATCAGAAAGCATCAAGAGTGCACGCGCGTGTCCCTCAGTGAGGTCACGGTTAACAACACCGGTCTGAATTTCTTCAGGAAGACCAAGAAGTCGGATTGAGTTAGAAACGAACTCACGACTACGGCCGATCTTTGCGGCAATCTCTCCGTGTGAAAGTCCGAACTCAGTTGAGAGCTGTGACAGTGACTTGGCGCGGTCAATGGCGTTCAAGTCTTCACGCTGGAGGTTTTCGATCAATGCAAGCTCGAGCTTCATTCCATCAGTCTGCTCACCTACTCGAATCACGACCGGAATCTCCTTGAGACCCGCAAGCTTAGAGGCCCGGAGGCGGCGCTCTCCTGCGATAAGCTCATAGGTGCTCTGAATCCCACCATCCTGCTTTTCCACCTCTTTACGGGTCACTACAAGGGGCTGCAGCACACCATACTGTCGGATACTGTCAGCAAGCCCACGAAGGCGGTCCTCATCGAACTCGCGACGAGGCTGGAACGGGTTTGGCTGAATTCTATCTACCTCAACCCAAAATACTGAATCATACTTGGTCGGCTCACTAAATTTTGAATCACTCATGTATGGCAGTGTATCATGAGGTTTGCAGGATACGCCGTGGACAGTTAGGATTATCCGATGCCGGGGTGGCGGAATGGTAGACGCAGCAGATTCAAAACCTGCAGTCCGTAAGGGCGTGAGAGTTCAAGTCTCTCCCTCGGCACAATTCAGTAAAACGGTAGGAATTCTTGAGGAAATATTGAACACCATATCGCTATGGTGTGTGGTAGATGTTCTTTAACAGATGAAGACA
>JAHJIK010000052.1 GCA_018823385.1 Patescibacteria group bacterium
CCTTACATTCAAATGCTGGATCCATAAGCTCTTCTTTTGTGAACCAACGAATCTCGTCGCTAATTTCAGTTTCCCCTTGCACAACATTCCGTGTATCAGATTCAGCAAAATAAATTAAATCGCAGTGCTGATGAGTATCGTTGATTGAATGAATATTCATGAAGCTCGGAGGAATGAGATTCCTATACCCTTCGCTCTCTGCCACATCAGGCATCTTCCCTATTAGACGCACATCAAGACCAACCTCCTCTTTGACTTCCCGTATTGCAGCCTGGTTTGGATCCTCATCAAGTTCAATATGGCCACCCGCGCCTAGCCAGAATTTAAATTTGTCGTGTACCCGTAAGAGAACTGCACTTTCGTTCACTACATACACTGTTACGGTGAAATCAATTTTTTCGTGAATATGAGGCATATTTACGAATTTAGTTTGATGAGCATTTCTTCTATTTTGACACCAAGCTCGTCGAGTGTCCCGTCGTTTATCAATGTATAGTCAGCTTGCTCCATAACGACTTTAAAATTCATCTGTGCGGGATCAGACGGGTCTTTAGAAATATACTCAGCCTGTTCCTGTTCAACAAATTCCTCAAAAGAAACTTTATCGGTGTCACTACCGCGCCCGGTTATACGTTCATACCGAATATCAATTGGTGCATCTACGGCAATTGCAAAACCACCTGCTTTTTTTATATTCTCCGCCTCAGCAACTGCACGAATAGACTCAATGACATAGTTATCTACTCCGTCTTCCTTTGCTTGAGACATAAAGAGAGTAGAAAAATATGCGGCTCCGTATGTATGACGCAGGTCAGTTCCAGTCGCGCCAATATTTGTTCTGTTTAGTTCAAGGCCTCTTCGTAAAACTTCCTCAACGATAGCGGCTCGTACTGAATAATGAGCAAAACCCTTCTTTGAGACCAAGTAGTCAACAACTGATCCTTTGCCTGCTCCGTTAGTTCCAGTGAGGCCGAGGATCATACGAGCTATCCTTTCTTAACAAGTTTCTTAGCAACCGGAACAAGGAGTGGGGCGGCTACAAGGATTGATGAGTATGTTCCTGCAATTACACCTACCAGAAGGACGAGTGCGAAGTTGAATGTCGCTTCGCTACCAACGAAGATAAGGGCAAGGAGAGCAAGGATAACAGTGAGTGAAGTGTTGATGGATCGCCCTAGTGTTTCCATGATGCTCTTCCCTACCGTTACATCGAAAGTCTCTTGTACATTGTTCTCCTCGTTGTCCTTAAGATGCTCACGAACGCGGTCGAAGATAACGATAGTGTCATTAACGGAGTATCCCAGGATTGCGAGAATAGCGACCACAAACAACGTGTCTACCTGTGCTCCTGTGAAGTACGCCCATACAGCATAGAAACCAGTTGGAACAATGATGTCGTGGATCATGATAAGCACCACGCCTCCTCCATATACCCATGAAGAAACAGGACGTGATACCTTGCGGAATGCCCATGCGATGTAGAGCATGATGGCGATAATCACTCCAGCGATTGCATAGAGGGCCTTGATTCCCATTTCAGTTCCAAGTGATGGACCAATTGAATTGAAGCGTAGTTCAGTTATTGGTGAGACTCCCTGCTGAGAAAAGATTGCCAGTACTGACTCATGCTCCTCCGGTGAGAGCGTGCGTGAACGAAGAACAAGACCCTGATCACCGCTTTGACGTAGTGAGAATTCTCCAAGTGCGAGCGGCTCAAGACCTGCCTTTACAGTCTCAAGAGCTACTGGCTCTGCAGTGTATGCCACTTCTACTACTGATCCTCCAGTGAACTCAATAGAAAGAGGAAGTCCGAGGAATGTGATTGCAGCGATTGAACCTACTACAATTGCTCCTGCGAGTGCGAATATTACGTTTCGGTGTTTGATGAAAAACATACAGATTTATTATGAGCGAATGCCGCTACCCAATAAGAACTTCCAGATTCCCTTTCGCTCGTTTGGAAGCAGTGCATTTAGGAATGTTTGTGTGATCGTCACTGCTGAGAATAGAGATACAATCACACCGAATCCAAATACAAGCGCAAATCCTTTCACGAGTGATGTTCCCATCCAGAAGAGGATGACTGCCGAGATAAGCATTGTGAAGTGTCCATCGCGGATAGCAGGCCATGCACGAGAGAATCCAATCTTTGCAGCATCGTGTGGACCTTTTCCGGCCCGAAGCTCTTCTTTCATACGCTCGAAGATAAGAACGTTCGCGTCCACCGCCATACCAATCGAGAGGATGAATCCTGCGATTCCTGAAGCAGTTAGAGTGATTGGAATGAACTTAATCAGAGCAACGGTGATAAGCACATAAATCACGAGTGCAGCTGATGCTACAAGTCCTGGAAGTCGGTACCAAAGAATCATAAAGAGGGCGACGAGAAGGAATCCGACTGCGCTTGCCGCAAGTCCTGCCTGGAATGCTTCACCACCAAGTGTTGGTCCAACGGAACTACTTGAAACAAGGTTAATCGCAACAGGCAGTGCACCGAAGTTTAGATTCTGTACCAAGTCTCTGGCTTCGGTAGGACTAAAGCCACCCGTGATGGTTGCGGTGCCTCCAAGAATTGCCTCCTGAATAGTTGGAGTTGAAATAGGTTGCCCATCAAGGAAGATGGCGAGTGTCTGCCCAACGTTCTCTCCCGTTATTTTTGCAAAGAGATCAGAACCTTCTGAGTTGAAGGTAATAACAACAATTGGTTCACTACCAACTCCCCCGTTCTGAGAACCAAACTGAAGGTCTGCCTTATCAAGGTAACGGCCAGTAAGACCCGTATCGATGTATACCGGAGAACCGTCAGGACCCGACTTTGCGAGCTTAAACTCAAGTAGTGGAGTCTGTCCGATTGCATCTACCGCAGCCTTTACATCAGTAACACCAGGAAGCTGTACAAGAAGACGGTCCTCTTGTGCTCCGGCCACTGCGCTCGACTGCTCAACCTGTACTAACGGCTCAGCAACGCCGAACACATTGATGCGCTCTTCGATAACTTGTCGAAGCACTGCAAGTGCCTGCTTCTTGTCTCCGACAATGTCACCTGTCTCAGCTCGGTATACAAGCTCAGTACCGCCGGCAAGATCAAGACCAAGGCGAACAGGAGTTTCAGAACCACGCGCGTTAGTAGTAAGGACGAACCAACCAATTAGACCAGCAATAATGAGCACAGCGATGGCGGGAAGAATACGACGCATAATATGGCTAGTGTACGGTTTTTTAAGAGGCCCGCAACTATGCAGGAAGCATAAGAGAAACGTTTCTAAAGAGACAGGCAACGGCTATAGGACCCACACCGCCAGGAACTGGCGTAAATACTGAGGCTTTTTCAGAACAAGCAGGATCAGAATCCCCCACCATCTGTCCACCAGACTCACTCGTTCCGGCATCTATAAGTACCACACCCTGTTTAAGATATTCTGGCTTAATAAGTCCTTGCACCCCCGCACCACTTACGACAATGTCGGCGTCAGCGAGTGCTTTCGATAGTTCCTCTGATTCTTTTGTAACAATACGAACAGTTGTGTCTGCAAATCGCCCAAACCAAGCCGCAACCGGCTGCCCAACTAACTTCCCGTTACCAACAATAACCACCCGCTTTCTGTTTGGTTCTACATCGGTACGTGCAAGTATTTCAGCAACAGCTGCTGCAACTGGCGGCACAACACTTTCTGGTTCCCCCACTTCAAATCGAGCGTATGAGTTTGGAGACAATACATCTGCGTCAACAGAGCTCGGAATTGCTTCGAGAATTGCCTGTGTATCAAAATGATCTGGAAGTGGGAGCTGCACTATGACGCCAGCCGCACCTGGAGCACGCACCATGTCGATAATCTCTTGCGTTGAACTGGTCTCCGGCATTCTAACCACCTCCATATGCATTCCAGCTTCACGCGCGCGAGTCTCTTTAACGCGTAGATATGATTCAGTTGCCGCAGAGGGAGATACCGTAACAGCTCGTACTACGACAGTACGACCCTCGATATTTGATTTAACATCAGCAAGGATATCACTTGCGATTGATCTGCCGTCTATATTCATAGTTATATTGAGCGACGCTGTTCTACCGGAACATACGGCTCGTACTCGCCATCCGTGTAATAGAACGCGTCAAAACTTGAGTACATATATTCATAGCCAAGAAGTCGTGTCAGCTTTGACCCGTCTACTGCAATTGGATATGAATATCCTTTCCATGCCCCAGGTGACGTTGGCACCCGTCCACGCGTGAGATGCCAGAACCAGAAGAATGGAATACGAACCATCCAGGCTGGCATAGGGAGCGTCTTCTTCCCTACCGCTTTTGCCATATCATCACCAAGCACTGGTTTCCCTGGCGGACAAATATTAAACGCTTCGTACTGCCATGACACATCGTCGAATGCGAGCTTTTCGATAATGTTCACCACATCATCTTCATGTATGAACTGTCGAAGCCACTTTGGTGTAACCGGCACAAACGAAACCATGCTCGAAATTAAACGGTATATGAGTGAGCCTTTAAGCTGACCTGCGAGCGCCGCCTGGAGACCAAAGCGGATACGCATAAACCGGCCACGCGGACCCGTAATTGCAGCCGGTCGAACAATAGAAACGATGGTGGTGTTTCCGTTTGCGGCAGCATGCTGATACTTCGCGTTAAGGTGCTCCTCAGCAATGCGCTTCTCTTCTGCGTAGAGATACTGCGTCTTTCTAAACGGTTCGTCTTCGGTGAAGAAATGATCAATCTCATTTTCAGCAAAGGCACCGTACGAAGAAACACTTGAGAAGTACACTAGCTTTTTTACACTCTCCTCTTCAAATGCGAAATCAAATATCTTGTCTGAGCCATCAATATTCCACTTCCATGACAATTCCTTGTTCCCGTATATAGGACGGATCTGCCACGCCGTATGAATAACAATGTCTGGATGGTGCTGACGAGCCTCCTCTTCCCACGCTTCTGCAGTGTTGATTTCTAGATAGGTAAGAATATCGACATCGTCAAGAATGTCTGGACGGGGCTCCTTATCAATACCAATGATCCGCTCAACATCGGGGCGTGCAGCAATCCGACGTACTAGCATAGACCCTACGTAGCCTGCGGCTCCGGTAATAAGTACGTGTGCTTCATATATTCACTTTACCAGCTGCTGACGCGGAAGAACATACGCTTCACGGTCTTCAGCATTATGACTAAATCGAGACCAAGAGATTGGTTTTTTAGGTAATAAAAATCGTATGCAAGGCGGACCTTCGTTTCATCAATAGACTGAGGACTTATATTCCCCTGCTCGTACTGCTGATTGATCTGTGCCCAACCAGTAATACCCGGCAGAGCGATATAACGTTTCATATAGTATGGGAGTGCTTCTCCTAGACGTTCGCCAAGTGATACTAAATCGTTACGTGGACCAATGAGCGACATCTCACCCCGCAGTACGTTTATGAATTGCGGGAACTCGTCGAGTGATATCTTTCGGAGAACACTTCCTACCCTTGTCACCTTATTCTCATCCTCCCCACTCCACGCACTTCTATCGCCAAACCGCATGCTTCTGAATTTATACGTACGAATGCGTGTGCCGCGTACACCAAGTCTATCTTGTGTAATGAATACTGCTCCAGGATATTCAAGCTGCAACAGTACGGCCACAAATGGTGTAGCAAGTATTGTTACCGCCCCCATTACCAGTGCGCCACATATATCGATACCTCGCTTAACTATTCCGTGTACAAGTGAGATGTCCGCCTTCACGTTCTGCAAGAACCACGCATGTGAGATTTGAGAAAGCGGAATGCGATCAAACACATCCTCATACGTTTCCGCGAACTCAAGAACCTTAACGTTCTCTTCGAAACACGGCAGTGCGTACAGGGCCGGGAGTAGACCAAGCGAATCTATGTGTTCAGTATCGGCGACGATAACGGAGAGAGTGTTGTGTTCGAACCTGTCTTTTATAGCTTCAAGCCCGTCCTCTTTAAGTGAGTCTGGATTGTATAAAGCATCAAACTGCAGCTGGTATCGAGGGTTAGCATTTACATGCTCCATAAGCTCCACAGCTTCGTCCCCCGTCGCCAAAAGTATTGCTCGTGCACGATTGCGAGGAATAGTTATCTGCGGATAGACAAATAGTCGCCATATAAATATGAGAACCATTGATATGACCAGATAAATGATGAGGTTGGTCTTTGGCGCAATACTTATACCGGGAACCAAGAAAAAGAAGAGCGCAGCGAGTACAATATTAAAGGACTGTGTCTTTAGGAGAGCGTCACTTAATGATCCTTGTGAAAGAATCATTCGTTTGCCGTATAGCCCTGACATGTAGAATATAAGCGTCCAGAGGATAAAGAGGACGGTAAAGGGCCGTATGTGCTCTATGAGCACTGTTTCAGTAGGTATCTGAGCATATCTCACCAACAATGTGAGCCACAAAGCAGCCGCAAATACGGCAATATCGCCCAGGAAAAGAAGGGCCACGGCGGGCCTGCCACCATAGGTCATGTACGTGCGTTATATCATACAACACCATTTCACTCATGAACGTTACTTCCCCAAAAACTGTGCTCTACGTAATCACCAAAGGAAACTGGGGTGGTGCGCAGCGCTATGCATATGATCTTGCCGTTAGCGCACAAGAGAAAGGTTTTGCAGCACATGTTGCATATGGGACGGACGGTGAGCTTATCCAGCGACTCACAGCAGCAGGTGTTGAAACGCATCACATACGCAGCATGGACAATCGTATAGGTTTCATCAACGAGATACGCTCATTCCGAGAACTTCTTAGGTTGGTACAGAAACTACGTCCTGACGTGATTCATGGAAATAGCTCAAAGGCGGGATTCTTTGCTGCGCTCGCAGGACGATTTCTTGGTGTACCTAAAACGATCTTCACCGCTCATGGTTGGGCCTTCAATGAAAAGCGACCGTGGTGGCAACGAGATATCTTTTGGCTCTTCCATTACGCAACTATTCTTTTCGCCAGCGATACTATCTGTGTGTCGTCTGCAGTACGAAGCGATATTCGATCCATGCCCTTTGTTCAAAAGAAGCTGGTGGTAATTCACAACGGGGTTTCCCCCGTCACCCTACTCACTAAGGAGGTGGCAAGAAGGCAGCTAGCCCCAAACAGCTCGGCACACATATGGATTGGTACCGTTGCCGAACTCCACCCAACGAAACAATTGCATATATTGATTGAAGCGTTCGCTGCCCTATCAGATCAGAATACACAGCTCGTCATAATCGGAGACGGTACTGAACGCGTTCATCTTGAAGCACGTATCTTAGATTTACACATTGGAAACCGCGTACAGCTTTGCGGGCACGTGCCTCAAGCGAACACCTACCTTAAGGCCTTCGATATGTTTGCACTCCCCTCCCTCTCTGAAGCACTGGGATACGTTCTTCTTGAAGCAGGCGCGGCAGAAACTGCGGTAGTTGCAAGTAACGTAGGAGGTATTCCTGAGATAATTACCGATGGCGTAACTGGCACTCTTGTTCCTTCAGGAGATATCCCTGCCCTAACGTCAGCTATACAAAACTATATAGACCATCCTGAAATACGAGCCAAGCACGCAGAGGCACTAAAAAAGACCGTACTTACTGACTTTTCTATGGTCTCAATGACAGAGAAAACGTTTGCGATGTACCTCTAACCCTCGTACTCCTGTCCCGCAAACTCACGAGGCACACTTCGAGCATCACGAGCAAGTGAGGCAACAATACCAAGTGCTGCAAACTCAACCAACAAGTGTGATCCTCCGTAGCTCATAAAAGGAATGGTGGTACCGGTAACTGGAAGTAGTCCCATGTTGATTCCTGCATGTATACCCAAGTGAGCGAGCAAAAGTATAGCGACTCCAATCGTGAAGAGTGCATCGAAGTTCGTTGCTGCTCTTCGGGCGAGTGAGACTAAATAGAATAAGAGGAGTGAGTAGAGCGAGAGGAGCAACACAATACCCATGAAGCCCCACTCTTCTGCAAAGGACGCAAAGATGAAGTCTGTTTCATATTCAGGAAGGAATCGCAGTTTTGATTGTGTTCCGTATCCAATTCCCTTTCCTGTCACTTCACCGGAACCAACAGCAACCATGGCTTGATACGCGTTGTATCCAGAGCCGTGTATATCGGCTGCCGGATTAATGAAGGTCATGATGCGAGCCTTCTGATAGTCATGGAGCGCAAAAGTCCAAAGACTTCCCGCTGCGATAAGTCCTGTCGCAAATACAATCGCCAAGTGTTTCTTTGATATACCCGAAACGAGAATCATACCGAACCACACGATTCCCATTATGGCGGCGGTTCCAAGGTCTGGCTGCACCAACACGACAAGCATGACGGCACCGGTATATGCACCCGACACAATCACATGCCAGAACTGCCCAATCTCGGTGTGTCTGCGTGAGAAATACTTTGCGATCAGGGCGATGATCACAATCTTGGCAGGGTCTGATGGCTGGAATGAAAAGGGTCCGAGCGAGAACCAACTCTTAGCTCCCTGAACCGGACTCACTACCAGCAGCAATACGATCAATAGCGCTAAGACACCGAAGTATAAAGAAATGATAACGGGTGTGCGACGCAAGAACCGCATGTCCACAAACGAGCAAATAAAGTACACGGCAGTACTGATTGCTATCCACAGCAACTGTCGAGGTGCGAGTGATTCCCCACCAGCTACAAAGGGGTGCATAGTAACAACGCCAAGTAGTGAAATAACAACCGCAACAGCTATGAGGGGCCAGTTACTAAAGAGAGAGGCAAATGCCCGACCGCGCACTATTTCACTCATGGTACAGGGACTGTAAGAACCTCTACACGTACGGCAGGACTTGCAAATGGTGCAGGCCAGGTAAAGATAGCTTCTGCTGTCCCGCTGGCTGGCACGGTTCGTACAACCGTTTTTGAAGCTGCAATTGCGTTATTAAATGAATCAAACACCGTTACCACTGCCTCTGTATTTAAAAACGGTCGAGGTGTTTGGTTTTCAAGCACCGCAATTATGCGTGGGAGAACACCATCTTGCAGCTTTGCTTCTCGCACCGTAGGCATCTGCACCTTACCGTCATATTGATACCACTCTACATCTCCCGCTTCAAAGGAAACAAATGCCTGTACGGCCGTTCTGGCGCCTGTGGGGATACCTGAGATAAAGAGCGGAGTCGTCACGCTTGGTGCCAAATCAACAACGCCTGTCTGCTTCCCTATCAGCGTCCTATTTTCGTCATATACCTCAACCGTATATTGAGCATCCTTTGCATATGCATTCTGATTTCTATTATCAACATATGCAATCACATCAGTTCGTCCAAGCTGCGAGAGTGTTCGAGCGAAGCGAACGTTTGGTGCAGATGCTTCAACCGCACAGATGCGAGCACATCCACCACCACAATCAATTCCTGATTCGTCCTGATTCTGTTTTCCATCCATACAGGACGGCACCTTGTATACAAATGGGATTGCAAGCAACACACCGAATGCAATGATCAGTGACACCAGTACGATTACAAGAACAGTTTTGCGCTTTGTGGCCCAAGAAGTCATGTACACAGTATATACAAAAAGAAGCCAATGCGTGAGCATTGGCTTCTTTTTTACAAAACACGCCCAGAACGCTGGCGACAACCTACTCTTCCCCCGAAGGAGTACCATCGGCTCAAGAAGGCTTAACTTCCGTGTTCGGAATGAGAACGGGTGTGGCCCTTCCGATAAATCACCAGCGTTCTGGGCGCGTTATGCGACCTGAACAACATGAATATGCATAGAAAATTGTAGTAGTGTTCACAATAAAGTTTGTGACATGCAGAATTCCGCACAGAAAACTGGACATATTAGTACTTCTCGACTGAACACATTACTGTGCTTACATCTAAAGCCTATCAACCTAGTAGTCTTCTAGGAGTCTCATAACGATTCCTTATCTTAGAGTGGGCTTCCCGCTTATATGCTTTCAGCAGTTATCCCGTCCCGACATAGCTACCCAGCGGTGCTGTTGGCACAACAGCTGGTAGACCAGAGGTCAGTTCACCCCGGTCCTCTCGTACTAGGGGCAACACTCTTCAAGAATCAACGCCTGTAGTAGATAGGAGACCAACCTGTCTCACGCATTTCGTTAACTTCCATTGCTGAAAGGATCGGACTGTAACTTCATCCTATAAGGATGTTCAACATTCAGTCTCTACGGGCGCTTTCGCTTCCCTCGGTATTGCCCGCGTGGGGTTCTACCGATATCAGTTGATTTGCCGTAGTACATTACTGCACTACGCCGCCGTGTCATGGTTGGCTCTATTCTTGTTTCAAGACGAAAAAACATTTATTGGGTTTTCTGATAACAGAAACTCAAAGGGATTCAGACAGTGAGAGTGTCCAGTCAAAAGACTCGACAGCCCTCACGGTCTGAACCCAGCTCGCGTACCTTTTTAATTGGCGAACAGCCAAACGCTTGGGACCTTCTCCAGCCCCGCGCTAAGGTGAGCCGACATCGAGGTGCCGAACTCCGCCGTCGCTATGGACGCTTGGGCGGAACCAGCCTGTTATCCCCGGGGTAACTTTTATCCGTTAATTGCTTGCAGTGTCTAAAACC
>JAHJIK010000053.1 GCA_018823385.1 Patescibacteria group bacterium
AATCAGGCAGATCGACGTCAAATGCGACAGGAGAGTATCGGCATGGCCAGTATGGCCGGCATGATCCTCGTGGTGGCTGTGGCTATCATCGCAACCATCTACGAAGTTCAAGTTACGAACTTCTTGGTGGAAGTGGTTGGGCGCATTATGCCCGGCCTCGTGCTGCCGGGACTGACACCAATCTAGTTCTTTCCGACCCCGTAGGCAACTACGGGGTCCCGCTTTATGGACTCATTACATATTGGGTGTATAGTCGGAGAAGCTTGTTCAATCGGAGGTACCACAATGCTGCTCGCCATCAGCGCTATTGTCCTGCTTCTTGGTCTGTTGATAGTTGTTGCGGGTTTCGTGTGCTTGGGCCCAGCTGCAATTTCAAATGCCAATTCGAAAAGTCTTATGCGCCGTGCCCCTACCGGCATACTGGAAACCTGTGAATTTTCAGAGGTTGATGCTGGAAAGTGGCTGGGTCGTGCAAAAGGATTGATTAAAATTGGTCTTATCGTTGCATTCATTGGAGCTCTTCTGATTTTGTGCAACGTCTACCTGAACCCCCACGCATACCAGCGTGGGGGTTGGCTAATTGCATAACGCATAGAAACAAGTAGTATGTCGCGATGACCATGGGGTCGTGGGAGGTTGGCAATGCAATACGCAGTTGTTCTTGGAGTCGGCTGGTTCGCTATTGGAATGTCTCTGTTCTTTGTCGGCATTGATATATACGAACCCGAAAAGGCATATGTAATGAGCAGGCAGCGGAAAGACGACCTGAGTACGGTACAAGTCGTCAGTATTATATTTCTGGGGCTTGGTTCCTTCACTCTCATGTTTTCAATTCCGACTTTGATGCTCGTTAAAGCGTAGTTACATCCCCACGTACTTTGGCGTGGGGATTGCTGTATATAGGTTTTTGACTCACGTCTCCATCTAGGGCATATTCTATGTATGACTGATGATGAAATTACAATCGATGCAGACGGTACCGAAGAAGGTGCTAGCGAAGAGGAAATTGAAGCACAGGAGTCACGCGTTGACTCGAAACTAGCTAAAGTTAAAAAGGAGCTAGAGCAGTGCAAGAAAGAAAAGCAGGAATACTTGGATGGATGGCAGCGCTCTAAAGCTGACTACGTAAACGTATTGAAGCGTGCGGAAGAGGAGCGGGTTGCTGCGATGGAGAAAGGGAAAACAAAGGCAGCACAGGCATTCATCACCGTAATTGACACGCTTATTCGGGCAGAGCAGTCAGGCGACGTCCCTGACTCATTTAAGAGTATTGCAAAGCAGCTCCATGATGCTGCAAAGAACATTGGGCTTACACAGTTTGGTGAAGTGGGAGATATGTTTGACCCGTCTCTTCATGAAGCCTTGGGGCAAGATGTGGTTGAATCAAGCGAGTTGGACGACTCTGTCACAGTCGTACTAGAAGCGGGATGGAAGTCTGGTGACACGGTGCTTCGTCCTGCAAAAGTGCGAGTGGGCCAAATGTCGTAAGGACTTGCTACAGCAAATTATTCTCCGTATACTAGGGGAATCAGTGCGCATTTATTACATAAGAACATACATATATGGCAAAAATTCTAGGTATTGATCTAGGTACAACAAACTCCGCAATGGCCATCATGGAAGGTGGTGAGCCACGCGTTCTTGAAAACGCTGAAGGGCAGCGAACCACTCCATCAGTTGTCGCTATCGCAAAAAATGGCGAGCGACTTGTTGGTACGCTTGCAAAGCGACAGGCGGTAACAAACCCAAAGAATACTCTCTACGGTATTAAGCGCTTCATGGGTCACCGATTTGATGACGAGGCGGTAAAGAAGGATATGGAGGTGGTGCCATTTGAAATTAAGGCAGGTCCTGATGGTGGCGCTATGGTACACCTTGGTGAGAAAGACTATCGCCCTGAAGAGGTATCAGCAATGATTCTTGCAAAGCTAAAAGCAGACGCAGAGGCAAAGCTTGGTGAGAAAATTACAGAAGCAGTTATTACTGTACCCGCATACTTCGATGATGCCCAAAGAAACGCAACAAAGGCAGCTGGTGAAGTAGCCGGTCTTACCGTTAAGAGAATCATCAACGAGCCAACCGCAGCTGCACTCGCGTACGGTTTTAATAAGAAGAAGGACGAAAAGATTGCGGTGTTCGACTTCGGAGGAGGAACATTCGATGTGTCTATTCTTGAGGTAGGCGACGATGTAGTTGAGGTTCGTTCAACAGATGGTGATGCGCACATGGGCGGTCGCGATATCGACCAGAAAATTGTTCGTTGGCTTGCTGACGAGTTTAAGAAAGAGAGTGGTCTTGATATTACCAAGGACCCACTTGCTCTTCAGCGACTTGATGAGGCTGCTGAAAAGGCAAAGCATGAGCTTTCCAGTTCTGCAGAATCAGAAGTGAACATTCCATTCGTAACAGTAGATTCAAGCGGTAACCCACAGCACTTGCTTGTGAAGCTAACTCGTTCAAACCTCGAGTCTCTATCAGAGGAGTTCATCACACGCTCAATCGATATCACTAAGCGTGCTATTGAAGCTGCTGGAATGAAACCATCTGATATTAACGAGGTAATTCTCGTAGGAGGGCAGACACGTATGCCAATGATTCAGGCAAAGGTAAAGGAGCTATTTGGTCGCGAGCCACACATGGGCGTAAACCCTGACGAAGTGGTGGCAATCGGTGCTGCTATTCAGGCAGGTATCTTGCAGGGAGATGTTAAGGATATTCTATTGGTAGACGTTATCCCGCTTTCTCTTTCAATTGAGACCATGGGAGGAGTGGCCACTAAGCTTATCGAGCGAAATACTGCCATCCCTACATCACGCGCTCAAGCATTCTCAACCGCAAGTGATAACCAGACGAGTGTTGAAATCAACATTACGCAGGGTGAACGAGCCATGTCTGTAGATAACAAATCACTAGGACGCTTCATGCTAGATGGTATTCCACCAGCACCTCGTGGACTTCCACAAGTTGAGGTTACCTTCGACGTTGACTCTAACGGTATCCTAACTGTGAAGGCGCAGGAGAAGACAACCGGAAAGGAGCAGTCAATCCGTATCGAAGGTTCAACTGGTCTGTCACAGGCTGATATCGATAAGATGAAAGCTGACGCTGAAACTCATGC
>JAHJIK010000054.1 GCA_018823385.1 Patescibacteria group bacterium
AAACGGTAAGGAGTGAACATTGTGTCTGCACCAATCGACGCCCCCGTCTTCGGACTTCTCGTAGCCGCTTTTGTGGCAGGGGCAACCTGTATCCTTTGTTTGTATTCTGCGTTCGCTCAGATGCAGACTGAAGGCAAAAGGCTGTCCGGCGCCATTCTGGCGCTATGCACTGTGGTGTATCTGGCAATCGGCCCGTACATCATGCAAGCCTCGCTCGGCACGGACGCAGTACGAGCCTGGATATTCTTCGGCTTCGTACTGATGGTGCTCGGCTCACCTCCCGTCAACAAGGTGAGTATGCCGACCTGGTAGAAGCCCGCCCGCCCCCGAGATTTCTCGGGGGCGCTTTGTATCTTGCCCCCCACACCCCCACATGCTACTCTTTTCGGTACAGATGGAGACACTACAGGCAGCATTGCCATACGCACAAATTGTTCTCGCCCTCCTCCTTATTATGGGGATCGTGCTTCAAACGCGCGGTGCCGGACTCGGAGGGGCTTTTGGTGGTGACAATTTTGCATCGACGTTCTACAAGCGCCGCGGCGCGGAGAAGGTATTCTTCAACGCAACCATTGTGCTTGCAGTACTCTTTGTTGCGTCAGCAATAGCCGGGTTCCTCATCTAACACACACCCTTTATGCAGGAGCGTCTCTCTGGCGTCCTCGACCATATGCGGCGCCGGTATTCGGTACCCGTACTCGAACGACTGTCGGCATACATCCAATCCCTTGCACCCGGCGATAAGTTAATCGTGGGTATTCTCGGTACCGTTGTTATTGTCATCAGTCTACTAGGCCTCTACGCTCTCGAGCGTTCTGTCTTGGTTGAAGTACCCGCTTATGGAGGCACGCTTACTGAAGGTATTGTTGGAGCTCCTCGGTTTGGCAACCCACTTCTTGCGTTATCTGACGCAGATAGAGACTTAGTTGCACTCACCTATGCAGGCCTCATGGGCCAGAACGCTGATGGCGCGTTGGTACCCGTACTTGCAGAGTCGTTTGAAATAACTGAAGAAGGTAAGACATACACTTTTGTACTGCGTGATGATGTAACGTTCTCAGACGGTACTCCGGTAACCTCTGAAGACGTGGTGTACACCGTTCAGAAAGCGCAGGATCCGTCCCTCAAGAGTCCTGAATTTGCGAACTGGGCAAACATTGCTGTTGAAGCGATTGATGCACGAACCGTGCGCTTCCGTCTTCCTAAGGCATATGCCCCGTTCCTTGAGGACACCACACTCGGCATTCTTCCCGCTCACCTGTGGCGCAACATTCGAAACGAGGAGTTCCCTTTCTCAAATCTGATGGCAAACCCCGTGGGAGCAGGTCCGTTCAAAGTGAGCGGTATCCAGCGCGACAAAAATGGGCTGATAACCGAGTATGAGTTAAGCGCCTTTAAACAGTATGCTCTCGGGCGACCATACCTTGATGGTATTCACCTCAAGTTCTATGAGGACCAGACCAAACTTGCTGCAGCACTCAAGAATGGTTCGATTGGTAGCGCATATGGTATTCCAAACGCGCGAGCCATTAGAGCTCCGTATGCTCGAGTGTTTGGTGTCTTCTTCAACTCAGCAGAGAATCCTGCCTTTGCTGAACTTGCTGTTCGTCACGCGCTTTCAATCGCCATAGACCGAACTGGATTGATCAATAACGCGCTTGGTGGATATGCAACGCCAATCATGGGGCCGGTGCCTCCTGGTAGCGGTATTGATGGAACACCAGTGCCTGTTTTTGAAGATCGCTTTGCGGAAGCCAGAAGTATTCTTGAATCAGCAGATTGGGAATATACTGAGGAAGAACAGGTATGGAAAAAGGATGATGGCGCACCCCTTACGGTGACCATCAAGACATCAAACGTTCCTGAACTAAAGGCTGTTGCAGCTGAAATTCAAAAGGACTGGACCACACTCGGTGTTCCAACCTCTCTTGAAATATATGAACCAGGTGCGCTCAGCCAAGAAGTAATTCGACCTCGTTCATATGCCGCCCTCCTGTTTGGTATGGTAGTTGGACGAGATAGGGATCTGTTCGCGTTCTGGAATTCATCAGAACGTAATGATCCAGGGCTTAACATAGCAGCATACGTGAACGGAGACGTTGACGACCTGCTTGAGACCGTGCGAACAGAGACTGAGCGTGCGAAAATACGTGAAGACTTGTCTGAGATTGACTCGCTCATTGCAGCAGACTATCCAGCCGCGTTCACTCACGTTCCCGATTTTCTGTACACCGTGCCACAGGGACTGAAGGGAGTGACAATTCGTCAGATTACGTCCCCTTCAGACCGTTTTGCAACCGTTGCAAGTTGGTATCGGTACAGCCAGGAAGTGTGGCCGTTCTTAGTTCCTAGTAGGTAGAAAGGAGTTCCGGATGTATCCGAAGTTGCCTTCTGCTTACTAATTAATCACTAGCAGTTATATTTATGACATCAGCACCCGCACCAGCTCCCGCTCCGGCACCAGGAAATGCTCCTGCACCGCGACCGCGATCTGAAGGACCAGATCAACGAGGACCACGTCCTCCACACTCTGGAAATAGAAACCGTCCACCACAAGGTGGCAACAAGAGAGGTCCCTCACGTGGAAACAATCAGGCACGCCGAACCGGCGGCCGCCCTTCCCACGGAACTCCTCCAACAAAAGTACTTCCGGCATACTTGCCTGAAGCTCCTGCCGCAAACGTTGTACGTGTCGTACCGCTTGGAGGCGTTGAGGAAGTGGGACGAAACATGTTCACCGTTGAAGCTAACGGCGACATCTTTGTCTTTGACGTAGGATTCCAGTTCGTATCAGAAGATTCAGCACCAGGTGTTGACTACATTCTGCCGAACACCAAGTACCTTGAAGAGAACCAGCACCGTGTACGTGGTGTATTCATCACCCACGGTCACCTCGACCACATTGGAGGTATTCCCTTCTTGATGAGTCGTTTTGGTAATCCACCACTCTACACACAGAAGCTCACTTCCGTAATGATTCAGCGTCGTCAGGAAGAGTATCCTGATGTGCCCGCTCTTAACATTGTTGAAGTTGAGGTAGGTCAGAACATGACGATTGGAAACACCAAAGTACAGTTCTTCCCGGTAACGCACTCAATCCCCGATTCAATGGGTATTGCTATCAGCACTCCATATGGAAACGTGGTGGTAACCGGTGACTTGAAGCTCGACCACGACAACGGTATTCCTACCGAGAAGGAGAAGAAAGTATGGGGTGCCCTTGCAGCTCAGAAGAACCTCTTCTTTATCGCCGACTCTACTAACGCTGAGCGTGATGGCTTCTCAATGCCAGAGCGTAAAGTGCACGACACGCTTGAAGACATCATCAAGACCGTGCAGGGACGACTCATCATCGGTACCTTCGCCTCACAGTTTGAGCGTATAGTTCGTATTATTGAAATCTCTGAAAAGCTTGGGAAGAAGGTAGTGGCTGAAGGTCGCTCAATTCGAACCAACCTTGAAATTGCGCAGCAGACTGGTCTTCTAACCGTAAAGAAAGAGACCGTTATCTCAGCACAGGATATCAATGACTATCCACCAGACAAGATTGTGATTCTCTCAACGGGAGCACAGGGAGAGGAGTTTGCTGCCCTTATGCGTATTGCTACTAAGCAGCACAAGAGCATCCAGCTAACTCCCCGAGACACTATCGTTCTCTCCTCTTCTGTTATTCCGGGTAACGAGATTGCCGTTCAGAAACTGAAAGACAATCTATACCGTAACGGAGCTACTCTTATCCACTACCGTTCGTCTGACGTTCACTCAACCGGACACGGAAACACAGGTGAGTTGATCTGGATTAACCAGCAGGTTAACGCCAAGTTCTTCATGCCAGCATACGGCTACTACTCAATGACCAGCTGCCACGCAAAGGCTGTTGAGCAAGCGGGACGTCCTCGTGACTCAATCATCGTGGCTGATAACGGAACCGTTATCGACATCATCGATGGTGAGACACTCAACGTTCACAAAGAGAAAGTACCGTCAGCTCCCCTTATCGTTGATGGATTCGCTATCGGTGATATGCAGGAGGTGGTTATCCGTGATCGACAGGCACTGTCTAAGGACGGAATGTTTGTTATCATCGCAACCGTTAACCTAAAGACCGGAAAGCTGCGCAAGTCACCAGACATTATCTCTCGTGGATTTGTGTATCTACGTGAGTCTCAGGACCTCTTGAATCAGGCACGTCTTCTTATCAAGAAGACGGTTGAAGACTCAACACAAGGAATGAATCCAGTTGATCTTGATTACGTGAAGAATAATCTGTCAGATGTTATGGCAGGCTATCTCTTCGCGCGAACCAACAAAGCGCCGATGGTTATTCCCGTACTTATCGGTGTCTAACTAACACGTTAAAAAGAAAACTCCCGCCATGTGCGGGAGTTTTCTTTTTAACGGATGGTACAATTCCACTGAATGAAAAATACGTTCTTACTTTCTATTGGAAACTTCTTTGCTGCGGCACATTATTTCCTCGTCATTTATATTAGTGCACCATATCTTGCGACCGTCATGGCAAGTCAGAAGGTGGGATTGGTAGTTTCTTCAGGCGCGATACTTGGTATTGCCGGATATCTCTTCATGCCACATCTTGTGCGGAAGTTTGGTCCACGAATACTTGGTATTGGGTTTTCCCTTCTTACTATTTCGCTTCTGTTGATACTAGCAATGGCGCCGATTGCTCCCATTGCGATTGTTGCGATTGGCCTACTATCCGTTTCTTCCCTCTTTATTGGCTATCAGTTAGACCTGCTTCTTGAAGCTGCCAGTGACAATGCCCTTACCACCGGTCAGACGCGTGCCCTGTTTATCACAGCCGCTAACATTGCATTGATTGGCACTCCGCTCCTTATTGGATACCTTCTTGGTGCAACAGAAGACTACTACCGTGTATTCTTTGCAGCTGCCCTTACACTTCTTCCTTTTGTTCTACTGTTGTATTGGAAGAAGTTCCCTGAAAACGACCATGTTACCCTCCACACCCTTTCACATACCGCGCACTGTCTCGTGCATGACAAAGACATTCGTACCGTGCTGTATGCCGGGTTTCTCCTTAACTTCTTTTTCTATCTAGCACCTCTGTATATACCCCTCTACCTCAACACTGTACTTGGTATTCCATGGAGTGAGTTGGGGTGGATATTTGCGGTTATGTTGATGCCGTTTGTGCTGCTTGAATATCCTGCGGGATGGATGGCAGATAACAAGTGGGGTGACAAAGAGTTGATGGCATTTGGCTTTACGTTAATTGGGTTCTTTTTTGCCGCGGTTGGTTTTATTACACCTACCACTTCGATACTTACCATCCTTATTATTCTTGTTGGTACTCGTATCGGCGGCGCAGTTACGGAAGCTATGGTTGAAGGACACTTCTTCCGTCGTATTGCAGCAAGTGACACCAGTTCCATTGCAGTCTTCAGGCTCATGCGTCCATTCGCCATGTTGGCAGCCCCGCTGTTTGCGACCTTCCTTCTTCTCATCACGAGCTATAACGTATTCTTCCTTCTCTCTGGCATTCTGATTCTCATTGCAGGCGTGTGGATTGCTTTTAATATTACCGACGCCCGTTAGTTCGGAAGCGCGTACTGCGTGCCTTTCTTTTCAACCAATCTCTCAGCAAGGAGTTTGTCTAATTGAATCAGCGCCTGTTCCTTTCGCTCAGTTCCTAGAACACGTGAGAGAGCGGTGCGAGTTCTTGGTGTGTCTATAAGTGAACGGAGTATCGCGCCTCTCGCTTGCCTATCAGACCCTTCAAAGGCCGACTGCTTCTTATATCCCTTCTTGGTTGCGTTGAGCTTTATGCCAGAGCGTTTGAGGAAGGAGCCATAGTCCATCAGTGCGCCGTACCACTCTCTCGATCTTCCTTTAGGAAATACCTCCGTTAGGGTGCCTCGTATTTCATCGTCTGACACGTGCGTTTTCCCTGGATAGAAGTGGTGCGCTATGACCGTGCGTATATTTGTTTCGATGAAAATAACATCCTGATTGTATGCAAATGCAGCCACTGCTCTGGCGGTATATGGGCCAACTCCGGGAAGCTTCTCAAGTTCGAGCGGATCAGTTGGCAGTACTCCCTTGTATGTATCTGTGATGACCTTTGAAGCCTCCCAGAGCCCCTTAGCGCGCCTGTTGTACCCCAATCCCTGCCAGAGGGTGAGAACGTCAGAAAGGGGCGCTACGGACAGTTTTTTGGGAGTAGGATATCGCTTCATCCACGTGGTGAAATATGGCACCACCCTATCTACCTGCGTCTGTTGCAGCATTATCTCAGACACCAGTATGTGATATGGATCAGTGGTTTTCCGCCACGGGAGATCGTGACGTCCATGCTCTTTTGAGTATTTCCAAATG
>JAHJIK010000003.1 GCA_018823385.1 Patescibacteria group bacterium
AAAAACAATAAATTCTGTTCTCGGAGAGTTCGAAGATCGAGGAATCACCAAGGAAACCATGTTTGAGGCTATCGAGTCTGCCATGGCGACTGCATATAAGAAGGAATACGGAAAACGCGGACAGGTCGTACGAGCTATGCTCGACCTAAACAGCGGCACTGTTTCCTTTGAGCAGGTAAAGACCGTAGTGGATGACACTATGGTTCGTTTCCCTGACGAGAATGAAGAGGTTGAGGAGCTCCCAGCTCACCACCCACACCATGATCGTGAGGAAATCCTTGGCGAAGGTGAACTAGCACGCTTTGATGCTGAAAAGCACATTCTTCTTGAAGATGCGAAGCGTATCCGTCGTGATGCTGGTCTTGGGGGCGAGATGATCTTCCCTCTTGAGCCACAGGACGATTTCGGACGTATTGCAGCACAGACTGCAAAGCAGGTGGTTATCCAGAAGATCCGAGAAGCAGAGAAACTCTCAATTCTTGATGAATTTGGTCACAAAAAGGGTGAGATTGTTACAGGAATCGTACAGCGCATCGAGCGCGGTGCCGTATTCCTCGACCTTGGACGCGCAACAGGAATCATCCCGTACGAGGAGCAGATTCCCGGTGAGCGTTTCCGTGCTGGAGAGCGCATTCGTGCCTACCTCTACGCGGTAGATGAAGGATTCCGTGGCGTATATCTACGACTCTCACGTTCTCATCCTAAGTTCCTTATCAAGCTGTTTGAGCTTGAGGTACCCGAGCTTGCATCAGGCGCTCTTGAGGTAAAGGGTGTATCTCGTGAGCCAGGAAGCCGCACAAAGATTGCGATTTCATCAATTGATCCTCACGTAGATCCAGTTGGTTCACTCGTTGGTCAGCGCGGTGTTCGTGTTTCAACCGTTATGGGTGAACTTGGAGGAGAGCGCATCGATATTATCGAGTGGTCAGAAGACCCTGTTACCTTTATTAAGGAATCACTTTCGCCAGCAACTATTCTTGAGGTTGTTATCGACGAAGAAAATCACCGTGCAGGTGTAACCGTATCTGAGGACCAGCAGTCACTTGCTATTGGCCGTGGCGGACAGAACGTTCGTCTTGCTGCAAAGCTAACCGGCTGGAACATCGACATCAACTCTGTTGGCGGCGAAGAAGTAGCTGAGGGAGACACTGACAACACAGAAACCAAAGCGCGTGTAGCAGCTGGAAACGAAACAGTTGATGAAGCTGAAGAGGCTCTCGACATTGCAGATGAGAATGAAGCAACTGATCCAGCTAAAGAGGCTGGTGTCGACACTGGTGAGACTGAATCAGTAATCACTGAGGAGGAAACAGAATCACCAACAACACTCTCTGTTGAAGAAGAGACAGACCTCAACGACAACGGCACTGCAGCTGATACCGAAGAGAGTCGAGACGAGAAATAATCAACAATCTACATGAACCTACTTCACGATATTGCACCGGGAACAAAGGACGAGATGAATGTCATCATTGAGATTCCTCGTGGTTCTCAGAACAAGTATGAGATTGATAAGGAGACGGGGTTGATTGCACTTGATCGTGTATCCCACACAGCTCAAGGATACCCATTCGACTACGGATTCGTGCCGCAGACTCTCTGGGATGATGGTGATGCGCTTGATGTAGTACTCCTCACAACGCACCCACTCCTTCCAGGCATTCTCGTTCGAGCTCGCCCCGTAGCTATCCTTCCGATGGTTGATGGTGGTGAGGCTGATGAGAAAGTGATTGCCGTACCATCAGATGACCCACGGTTTGCTGATGTACAAGACCTTGCTGACATCAACAAGCACACACTCAAAGAGATCGCCCACTTCTTCCTCACCTACAAACAGATTCAGAAGAAAGAAGTGTCTCTTGGTGAGTATCAGGGCAAAGAAGCTGCACAAGCAGCATTTGAACGTGCGTCGAAGATGTATACCGACAAGAAATAGTACAGCTATTTCTTGTCACTAAAAGAGACTGCTCACGCAGTCTCTTTTAGTTTTGTGTTTCGTATTCTCGCTATATACTCAATATATATGGAACCTGAAGTAGAAACAGTAGAGAAGACAAAGAGTTCATGGGGAACCGTAGCGAGTATTCTGGTAATGCTCGTACTGTTTGTGTTTGCGGCTCTCTATGTGTGGGGTGAGCGTGTTGCTGAGGAAGGTGTTGATGTAACACCGAAGGTAGAGGTTCAGTAGTCGAGCATCGCTATTTTTGTTACTATTCCTTTACTATGACGAACCCATCACACTCTTTTCCTCGCGCATCTATGTTAGTACCAATGGTGGTTGAGAAATCACAGTTTGGTGAGCGTGGATACGATATCTACTCACGTCTTCTAAAGGACCGAATCATTTTCCTTGGCGGTCCCGTTGATAGCGACTCTGCAAATCTTATTATCGCGCAGCTTCTCTTCCTTGAATCAGAGGACCCAAAGAAAGATATTTCTCTCTATGTTAATTCACCGGGTGGATCTGTTACGGCAGGTCTTGCGATTCTCGACACAATGAATCACGTAAAGCCCGCTGTTTCTACCGTATGTGTTGGTATGGCTGCATCTGCTGCTGCTGTTATTCTTGCGGCCGGCGAGAAAGGAAAGCGATACGCACTTCCAAACGCTGAAGTGATGATTCACCAACCATGGGGCGGCATTGAGGGACAGGCGTCTGATATCGAGATTACCGCAAAGCACATCATTGCTACACGTGAGCGCCTGAACAAGATTCTCTCTAAATCAACAGGTCAGCCTCTCGAGAAGATTGAGAAGGACGTAGACCGTGACTACTTCATGACTGCTGACGAGGCTAAGAAGTACGGTTTGGTAGATCAGGTGTTTAAGACAAAATAAGCGTTCTATTGGGTAAAAGGCCGGCGCATGTCGGCCTTTTACGTTTACCAAACCCTAAAAACGTGTTATTTTAAGCCACGTTCTGGTGCATTACTTATTTTGTTCATCAACCCTGCATTCTCTCGTATTCGGGAGGGTACAGGTTTCCAAACGTATATGTCTATAAAATTAATACTGGCGCTTCTCGCAATCTCAGGTTCCGCGGGAATTGCATTGGGATACGGTCTACGTTTTCTCATCGCACTAGGTCAGCGTGGCTCACTCGAGCTTGAAATCAAGCAGAAAATGCTTGAGGCCAAAGAACGAGCGTCTCGCCTCCTTACTGAAGCTGAAGAGCGTGCAGAAGACCTTGCAAAAGAAAGCCTTGCGAAGCTCTCTGAGCGCGAAACAAAGGTTACTGCCTTTGCAGAACGCATCGCAAAGCGTGAAGAGTTTCTCGATGAGCGTGAGCGCAACCTTGCCGACGAGTCTGAGCAGGTAAAGAATCGTGAGAATGAAGCTGCTAACCTTCGTAAAGAAGCGGAAGCACTTATTCGTGAGCGACGTACTGAGCTTTCAAACGTTGCCCACCTTACTGAAGACGAAGCACGCACGCGTCTTATCAAAGATATTGAAACCGTTGAAGAGAAAAGCATTCTTGCTCGTATTCAGAAACTAGAAGCAACGGGGCGTGAACGTCTTGAAGACAAGGCACGCAACATTCTGCTTTCAACTATTCATCGTCTAGGGAACGCGGTTAACAGCGAGACCATGACGCTTTCTATTCAGCTTCCGTCAGACGAAGTGAAAGGAAAGGTTATCGGAAAAGAAGGACGCAACATTAAAGCGTTTGAACGCGCTACGGGTGTTGATGTGTTAATCGATGATGCTCCCGACAAGATTACGCTTTCATCCTTTGATCCACTTCGTCGTCACATCGCAAAGATTGCTCTTGAGCAGTTGATTCACGATGGGCGTATTCAGCCTGCAAAGATTGAAGAGGTGGTTGAGAAGACCAAGCAGGATGTTGCTGAACTCATCACAAAAAAAGGTGAGGAAGCTGCATATGAAGTGGGCATTGTTGGACTCGATCCAAAGCTCATTGCCCTTCTGGGACGCCTTCACTTCCGCACCAGCTACGGACAAAACGTCCTTCAGCACTCAATTGAGATGGCACACATTGCAGGTATGCTCGCAGCTGAACTTGGGGCTGATGTTGAAATCGCTCGAACCGGTGCCCTTCTTCACGACATCGGAAAAGCCGTTGATCATGAGGTGCAAGGAACACACGTTGAGATTGGTCGACGCATTCTTGAGAAGTTTGGCGTTGATAAAGCAGTGGTTCAAGCAATGCAGTCACACCATGAGGAGTATCCGTACGAAACACCTGAATCCATCATCGTACAAGTGGCAGATGCAATATCTGGTGGACGCCCCGGAGCGCGTCGAGATACCGTAGAACGATATCTGGACCGTCTTGGTGATTTAGAGCGCATAGCGACGAGTTTTGAGGGTGTGGAGAAGGTATATGCCATACAAGCAGGACGCGAAATACGTATTTTCGTGAATCCAGGTAAAGTATCTGATCTAGCAACACACAAACTCGCTCGTGATATTGCACTTCGTGTGCAAGATGAACTCAAATATCCGGGTGAAATTAAAGTAAATGTGATTCGAGAGAATCGTGTTGTTGAATTCGCCCGGTAGGTAGAAAAATAGTTCGACTGAAAATCGCTCTTCGGGGCGATTTTTGGCTTATCCCCACCTATTTTCTACCCTCTTGCGTAAAATGGCTCATTTCCTATACTTCTGCCATGGCCCTCCCTTGGAGGTTTTAGCCCTTAATTCCAAACGTACATGAACAAAGCAGATATCGTAGCAAAGGTGCAGGATGTTCTCGGAGGTACTCGTGCAGACGCAGATCGCGCTGTTGAGACTTTCATCGAGTGCATCACATCTGGCCTAAGCTCAGGTGATGAGGTTTCAATCGCAGGTCTTGGTATCTTCCAGGCAAAGGCTCGTCCAGCTCGAACTGGTCGTAACCCACGAACTGGTGAGACTATTCAGATTGCTGCAACTCGTACTCCTAAGTTCCGCCCAGCAAAGGCACTTAAGGACGCAGTTAAGTAATTACGTTTTACGTATAACAAAAGCCCCGCTTTCTGCGGGGCTTTTGTTATATCTTCTTCGCAACAACGAAACTCGTGTAGTTAAACTTTAAGTCTTG
>JAHJIK010000055.1 GCA_018823385.1 Patescibacteria group bacterium
CATCAAGTGTTGGCTCATTCAATTCATTCAATGCCTCACCCACTTCCCCGGTTAGAGAGCCGTACTCATCAAGAACACGCTCAAAGTCACTTTGGCTTATAAGGAAGAGTTTGTAGGGTACGCCAACACGTGTAGAGATAAACTGCAGGGCGTCGAGCGCTTCGAGGTTGTCAGGATCAAGCACTCCCACCTCAAGTGCACCATCCACAAGTTTCAGTGGAGCGAAGCGGTAATGTCGTGCTGACTCTTCAGGAATATACTCAAGGGCGGTTTTGTCCGCTGGTGTTGTTGCGGGGAGTGCTCGAGAGGGAATGTTGTATACCTCGCTTGCCGCCTTAAGGATGTCTTCAATTTTAAAACCTTTCTTCAGGAGTATACTTTCAACAGTAAGACCTTGTGTACGTGCCTCAGACTCTACCGCAACAGCGTCTTCTTCTTTAAGTAACCCTTTCTCTTTGAGTATAGGGATGTAGTTCATGTCAGTAGAGTAATACTAACGCACAAAGCGATGCTTGTGCATCGCTTTGTGTGGGAAAGATTCCTAGAGCGGTGCGAACGGATTGTCGCGACCTGATGTTTCTGGAAGAATTGCCGTGCGTAAATCTACAAGACGCAAGAAACGTGGGTCTTGTAGAACACTAGTATCAAATACAATTGGCTCGATACGAGCAGCGAGCGTAAGGAAGGTAAACTCCGCACCTGACACTGGTGTGTTGTTATTTGAAAGAGGACTTGTAGCACTGCCTCTAAAGAAAAGCATGTATGCTGCAGCCGAAAGGACCACAAGGCCGAGAACAATATAGATAATGGTAGATTTTTTTGTAGGCATAGGTATTATCGGAGCCAATAGAGGCGGAATTTCATATCATAGGTATAGAGTCCCTTTTCAGAATCCTTAACCGTTAGGTCAACCAAGTCGAGAAGACGAAGACTCTGTTCGCTGCCGGCGATAAATGCACGCATTGCGGTGTACGTACCTGTTGCTGATAGCGTTAAATCAATATGGTCGACAGGTGCCTGCTGACCAAGAGATGCGCTCTCCCCTTCTTTTGGTGCTCCCGCTGCTGACAGGTCGCTCACGTCAAGATCAAGAATAGTCATGCCAGTTCGACCAGCAAGCGCATCAAGGTCAAGGAAGAGCTGTACGTTATCTACGCCGTCCGGAAGAAATGCTTCGAGACGATCAAGCCCGCTAGGATCAATATTGCTTCGCTGGTTAATCAACTCCGCCTCACGAGAGGCGAACATGTTCGCAGCATCAAGCGCGCTATCATATCCCTTAATTTCATTCTGAAGAGATGTAACAGAAACTGAATACGTAGGATGCACATATGCCAGCAGAATACCTACTGAGATTGCGAGTATGACGAGTGGTAGCATTCGAGACATCATAGCGGTGTGGTGGTTGCTGCTGCAGGCTCAATAACCTCTGCTGGTGCGGGCGCTTCAACTGGCGCTTCTTCAACAGTTATTGGTGCCTCCCCTACGGCAGTGATAATAAGGCGAGGATCAAGCTCAGCTGTTAGGGTAAACGAAATTGCGTTTCCGGTATTCAATCCAATGTCTGAGAAGATGGCTCGCTTGATACGGTTCTCACCAGCAAATGCAGCTGACTGTGCCGCCAGTGCATTGAAGTTACGAGCAGTACCATCCATCTCAACCTTTACCGTTCTATCCTCTTCAACGATTGCACTGAGGGAGTTGAAACGCACTGAGGTAAGTGTAAGGCGCTCAAGCGTATCGAAGAACTGTGTGAACGATACGTGGTTGTTAATCAGAATCTCAGCTGAACTGAAGCGGTCACGAAGACGCACAAATTCTTCTACCGTATCTTCACTAATATTTGCCTCAGCTTTAGTGAGTTCCGCCACCTTCGCATCACGAACTGTTTTCAAATAGTATTCAAAACCAAACGTTGCCGCAGCAGCGGTAACTGAAAGCCCCAAGATAATGAGGGCGATGGTATAAAACATTCCAGAGGTTCCTGAGAAACGACGACGCTTCTGGGCGGTCGCCTGTTTTGGAACAAATGAAGTTGGAATGGTTGGAGGTAACGCCACAAGTCTAGTATACGTGCTTACAAGTGTTCAATACGTGTTTTATGCACATGTTATTGAAGCTCCTGTAATTTACGAAGTGCGAGCCCAAATGCCACAGCGAACTCTGGACCAATCTCTTGCAGCACAGGCCGCATGAATGCAGGCGCTTCTGCTTTTGAAAACGGGTCCGCTACTTTCACATCAACCGTAAAGATAGTTTTGGCATATGCACCCAGTTCGTGCGTAACACCACCGCCACCAGTAAGAACCACACCAGTTACCTTCTTGTTCTGTGATGTCTCGTACTGTGTCACCACGCGCTTTGCTTCTTCAAAGAGTCGAGAGTATACAAGCTCAATAGTCTGTCGATCATACATCTCATTCCCCGCGTCAAAGCCATGCTTCTTTTTAAGGGCTTCTGCTTTACCGATAGCGTATCCCTGTGCACTTGCGATGGTGCGAGTTACATCCTGACCACCGCGTGGGATGTTGTGTGAGTACGCCACAACACCATGCTCAACGATATATACCTTTGTTGCAGAGGCTCCAATATCAATAACCATGACCGGCTTTACCGGCTCATCCACTACTGAGCGGACCGTACTAAATATTTCAATCTCGTAGAAGCTCGCATTTACCTTTGCACCGAGCACTACATTTTGAAGAAGTGAGAGCTCGTCGTTATGCACCGCAACAATAAGTACCTTTAGCTTATTTGAAGGTACAGCACCTTCCGGAAGTGGCTCTGGCACCACAAACCAATCGAGCTGCACTTCTGAAACTGGTACCGGAATATACTTTCGAGCCTCAAGCTCAATGACCGTTCGCTGTTCTTCGTCGGACTTAGCGCGTGGCAGTTCGACCAATGTTAGGAGTGAGCGAGAGAAAGGAATAGAGATTCCTGCATCAGTTGCAGTTACGTTTGCTTCACGAAGAAGATCGCGTAGTGTTTCTGCAATCTTGTCTGCTGAGAGATTTGTTGCTTGTCCTACTTCAGCACCAGCATAGGGACCGAGTGCTAACTCTCCATATGTTTCAAGTACTGCTGACTCCCCTTTCTTGCGAAGCTGCACTACTTTTAGTGAAGAAGAACCTACGTCAATTCCAAGGACGCTTTGGCTCTGTTTTTCGCCAAATATTTTTGAGAAAAAGCTCATCCTCGGAATTGTAGCATGAGGATATGCACCTTATTCAACCCCTCCTTGATCTACTCTTCCCTCCGAGAGAGTCTGCGAGGATTGTCAGCGCCCTGACCTCTGCATATCTGGTCAGTCACCGAAGAGTGGGAACGATTATCGACTCCGGTGTTCATTTCCTGCTTTCGTACAAAAGTGACAAGGTGCGAGCCTGTATCACC
>JAHJIK010000056.1 GCA_018823385.1 Patescibacteria group bacterium
CTAGCTTCTAATCCACAGTAGGGAAGAATCATAGCGCTATATAGCGCTATGATTCTTCCCTACTGTGGATTAGAAGCTAGTTTGCTTCAAGAAAATCAATGTCTTTCTGGAATGCACTGGCTTTATTCATCACGCTTGTTCCGTAGTTTTGCCCTGATGTAGCCCAGTTACCTCCAGCATAGTAGCGGGCGGCCGCAGTGTGCTCAGCTAGGTAGGTGCCGCCATTTGCTCCCACATCAGACAGATACAGGCCGGTTGCCATCACCGCATGCTGTGCATTCCATGGGTTTGCCGCAGACACGCCGAGTGCGCTTCGGATTCGTGCATCATACATTTCCCACGTTGAAGGGATGAACTGAGTTGGCCCCATCGCGCCTCCGTATCCACCAGGTAGCGGACATGACACAGGGGTATTTGCCCAATCAAGACCAGCGGCTTTCGTGATGCGCTCAAACGGTACAGTGTCTCGCGGCACCTTCATAGTTCCAAGGAATGGGTTTCCCGTATTCTTTCCTTTTCCGTCTCCGGTCTCAAGACTGGTGATTAAACACTGTCCAACATTTTTTCCAAGATCAGACTCCTGAGAAAGAATGGCGAGGATGAGTGCAGGACGCACACCAGTCTTTGATGATGCAAGTTTTGCATATTCAACCGCAGTACCAAACTGAATACCTCCAGAGTCACGGAGTGGGAATAGTTTAGCTCTGATCTGTGCCGCTGTTTGTTCCTGAGCAGACTTCAGTTTTGTATATAGCGCTTCCTGACCTTTCGTTTCAGCAAGTAGTTTTCGTTTCTCTGCTTCCTTTAACTCAACCTGTCGCTGTTCGAGAACCAACGCTTCTCGAAGAATCTCTTGATCGGTCTTTTGTCCCTCAAGAGATGACTTTGCTTTTTCGTTTTCTGTACGAGAGGTACGAAGCTCTTCGAACGATACCTGCATTTCTTCTTTGATAATTGCAAACGTATCGAGGTCAGCAAAGAAATCAGACAGGTCTTGTGAGGAGAAGACAGCTTCAATTAATGTGTAGTCATTTATCTCTTGTGTCTTGCGAAGGATTTGCGCAAGTGAGTCACGCTCCTTTCCAATTTTCCCCGTTAGAGTATTGATAGTTCTGCCGTGTACAGTGATTCCGTTTTGTAGCTGCTTGATTTCAAGCTCAGTAGTACGCACCTGTAGTTTTGCTTTCTTAATCTCCCCATCGAGAATTGCAATGTCGCGCTGCAATGAAGAGCCCTGGGCTTGGAGGCCTGAGATGGTAGCCTCAGTCTCTTTCATGTCTTTCTCAAGCTGTGCCAACTGCTTCTGGAGCTGCGCCCCGCTCTTCTGCAGAAAGGTTTGACGTCTGAGCAAAAAGACTAAACGGCACAATAATAACTGCCGCAACAACTGTCACAATGAGCACTAACGTTCGGGTACGCATAATAGTTTCAGTATATCAGACGTACACAAAGCGGCGCCCTTACGGACGCCGCTTTGTGTGAGCACTTCACGAGTATTATGAAGCAGCTTCGTCTCCCTCTTCCTCACCCTTTCCTTTCTGCTCAACTTCAATTGAATCCATATCCATAGTAGCTTCGGTCTCTGCCTCTTCTACTACTTCCTGAGCTAGCACGATTACCTCTTCAGCATCAGTAAGGAATACAACACCAGCTGGAGCTTTAATGTCGCTTACGCGAATCTGGTCACCGATAGCAAGCAGTGTTGAAACATCAACCACAATCTCCTGTGGAAGCTTTGTAGGCTCTGATTCAACCTCAATCTCGTGCAGAACCTTAACAAGGTTTGCGCCCTCCTTAATAGCAGGTGCCTCACCTTCAAATACGATAGGTACCGCAACCTGAACCTTTGCGCCCTTCTCAACTGCGTAGAAATCAGCATGGCGAGGAGTGTGCGTAATAGGATCACGATCTACCTCATGGATAAGAACCTGGATAGGGGTATCAAGACCTGTAAGCTCAATAATAGAAGACTCACCTGCTTGTTTCAGGGTCTTTTCAAATACACGAGCATCTACCGAAATAGGAGTAGGTGCTTGTTTTGGACCATAAACGATAGCTGGCATTTGGCCATCTACGCGCGTTCCGGTCTCTGTTCGGAGTGTAACTGAAAGAGTATGCATATAGGCCGTAGTATACGGAATCCCCTGAAATCCGCAAGTAACCTGTTAGATTTCGTCGTTACACCAGCCACTTGGTGAATTGCCGCCACTAAAGGGAGAGCCGGCAAGACATGCGGTATCGCCATCTATAGGCTGAGCTGCGTGATTAAACGTACACCAGCTTGCTGTCTTTTCACTCCACACCCACAGCTCATATCGTGACGTGCCCGTGACGCCACAATACCTGTAGCTCCTGTTTCCACCTGCTGGTGGCTCGTACACGTAGACTGGGTCATTAGGAATCTCTGGAATATAGGTTGGCACCAGGTCATCTGCAATTGCGCGCAAGCACATACTGACGGCACACCCAACAGCACCACCTCCGCCAGTAGACGGAATGTTGCCTGAGTGATCTAAGGCATATAGCGCAACAGCCTTAGTCACCTGCGCCATATCTTGTATTCGCTTTGAGTCGCGTGACTTTATGCGCACATCATTTAACGCGACTAAAACAACGCTGCTAAGAATCCCGATTATGGCAATAACAACAAGAAGCTCAATGAGAGTAAAACCTCTCTGTGTACCTTTCATACTTCTAACCATAGCGTATTTTGAGCACATTTTGGTGGATTTCCCCATTACGAAAGTGCTGCAACTACCTTCTGCAAACGCGAGATAAAGACCGCCCGTGCTGAATCCACATTCGAAGACTCACCCTTCCACTCAGTTAACGCTTCATCTTGCAGGGCACGTGAGTATGAGAACGTCAGTGGCCAAGGAGTATTAATCTCTTTTGCACGCTTGGATATCGCTGCAAGATTGTCGGTCGCCTGATCGTTACCCTGTCCTCCAGACAGGAACACGATGCCGGGTACCTCACTTGGTACCGCAGCCATAAGTGCATCAAGTGTATGTTCAGCAACTTCTTCTGGTGAATCAATACGTCCTGTTTCCTTTCCAGAAAGTGCCATAGATGTTTTGACAATCACCGCAGACAAATCAACGTTCTTGTCCTTCATAGTTTCAATAACAAGTGTGAGTGTTTGCTGCAGCACTTCTTTTGAGCGCAGAATGCTATGTGTTCCTTCGTAGAGAACTTCAGGCTCAACAATTGGAACCATGCCTGCTTCCTGTACGACATATGCATACTGAGCGAGTCGCTTTGCATTCTCCAGAATTGAACTTGTGGTTGGTAGCTTGGTGCCATCAATCCGGACCACTGCCCGCCACTTGGTAAATCCGGTGTGGTACTTCGCTTTAAAGGCTGCGAGTCGTTCTTCAAGTCCCAGCAAGCCTCCTGTAATTAATTCTTTTGGACTACCTGGCATAGGTTCAGTACCCATATCTACTTTAATTCCAGGAATAATTCCCTTTGATTCAAGATGTGCTGGAAACAGCTTGCCGCTTGACGCTTTTTGATCAAGCGTTTCCTCATACATGATTACTCCTGTTAAGTACTCCTCAACGTTAGGCGTTGAAAGAAAGAGATCACGGAATTCTCTTCGCTTTTCTTCACTTGGGATGATGCCGTATGAGGTTAGTCGAGCGTCAGCAGATTTTGTACTTTCATCTGCTGCAAGAATTCCTTTTCCATGGGTCATTAATTCACGAGCGATTTGTGGCAAGTCAGTCATTTGTAAAAGTGTAGCATGGGGTGCGTGATACAATCGCCTCATGACCACAGACTTTTTTGCGATTGGTGACATCGTCACCGAACCCTTCATCAAATTACTCGACGCACACGTTAACTGTTCAATTAAAACTGATACCTGTGAGATATGTATGCGGTTTGGAGACAAAATTCCATATGAGTCAGCAACACACGTAGTTGGTGTTGGTAACGCTCCAAATGCTGCTGTTGCCGCAGCACGCCTTGGACTTCCAACCGGTATCCGCACTCACGTTGGCGATGACCGATACGGCGTTGAGTGTATAGAGGTGTTGAAAAAAGAAGGAATCGACACGCAGCACGTGGTGACTGAGCAGGGGAAAATAACCAACTATCACTTCGTTCTTTCATATGAAAGCGAACGAACCATCCTCGTAAAGCATGAAGAGTTTGAGTACGCGATGCCGGATACCCTTGAGCCTCCTGCATGGATATATCTCTCATCTCTTGCAAGCAATTCCCTTCCATATCACAAGGAGATAGAGGCATACCTCAGCAAAAATCCAAGCGTTAAGTTTGCATTTCAGCCAGGCACGTTCCAGATGGAATTAGGGTACGAGGCGCTGAAGAATCTCTATGAACGAAGCGATCTCTTTTTCTGTAACAAAGAGGAGGCTATGCGTATTCTAGGTATTACTGAGAGCACTGAGATTCCAGCACTTCTCGAACTCATGCGTGAACGTGGACCAAAGACTGTTGTTATTACCGACGGCCGTAATGGAGCATACGCATATGATGGGGCCAAGAAACTCTTTGTACCTATGTACCCTGATACACGCCCACCTGTTGAGCGCACTGGTGCAGGTGATGCATTCTCTTCGACAGTTGCGTCAGCTCTTGCACTCGGCCACCCACTTGAAGAAGCTCTTCGCTGGGGACCAATCAACTCAATGTCAGTGGTGCAGGAAATTGGTGCACAAAAAGGACTCCTCACTCGTGAGCAGTTACTCGTATATCTTCACGAGGCACCAGAAAGCTACAAAGTGTCTGAGGTTTAAAACTCTCGTGCCACGTGCGCAATATATGAAGCTGAGAGGCCATAGTGTTCAATCAATTCGTTAGGTTCTCCAGACTGACCAAACTCGTCTTGAATACCGAGCCGCTTAACGGGTACAGGGAACGATTCCGATAGACATTCAGCAATAGCACTACCAAACCCTCCAGCAACCTGGTGCTCTTCAATGGTAATCACCTTTCCGCATTTCTTTGCGGCAGCTACAACAGCTTCATTATCGAGTGGTTTAACACTTGGAACAGAAAGGACTATTGAACCAATGCCATCAGCATCAAGCGCGCGTGCCGCCACGAGCGCATTGTGTGCCATGCTGCCGGTCGCTAGTAACGCAACAGTTGGCTTGGTACTTTCCCAGAGGGTCAGAGCTTTCCCAATTTCAAACGGCGTCTCAGGCGTGGTGTATGTCGGCACGCCTGATCGCCCGAAACGAATGTAGGTTGGGTGTGACGCTTTTGCTGCAGCCACCACGGCCTTGCGTGCCTCTTCTGCGTCTGAGGGCACAATTACTGCCATGTTCGGCAGCATACGCATTAACCCAATGTCTTCAAGCATTTGGTGCGTTGCCCCGTCAGGACCCACTGAAACACCCGCATGCATACCGCACACAATCACCTTCTGCTCGTTGAGTGCGATGGTGGTACGAATCTGTTCATAGTTTCGTCCTGGTGAGAATGCGGCGTATGAGGCGATGAACGGAACCTTTCCAGCTGCCGCAAACCCGGCTGCCAATGTTGCCATGTTTTGTTCCGCCACACCCACTTCTATATATCGCTTCGGAAATTCCTTTTCAAACCAATCTGCACGGGTTGATTCTTTTAGGTCTGCACACAACACAACAACTGATTCGTCTGCTTTTCCTGCCTCTACAACGCCGTGACCAAACCCATCTCGCGTTGGTTTTGAATCAATTGCTGTATCGAATACGTCTGGACTAAGTTTTGCGTTTGGATTAAGCATATTCGTTTGGTATCTTACCGCCCATAGTGCGGATGTCGTTCAAAAATACTTCCTTCTGTTTATCGGCAGGCACTTTGTCAGTTGGCCCCTTACCAGGAGGGGCGCCGTGCCAACGATAGTCCCCTTCAATCTCAGGAACTCCCTTACCTGGAATGGTGTGCGCAATGATAAGTACTGGTTTTTCAACAATAGTTTTTGCTTCTTCGATGGCTGAAATAATGGCAGGAATATCATGCCCATTCATTTCAAGTACATGCCAGTTAAATGCTCGGTACTTGTCTGCCAATGGTTCAAGTGGCATCACGTCTTCTGTATCACCATTAATCTGGATATTGTTTCTATCCATAATTGCGGTGATATTTGAAAGTCTATTCTTCCCTGCAAATAGCACTGCTTCCCAAATATTTCCTTCTTGCTGCTCGCCGTCTGACATCATGCAGTATACGTGGTTTTTCTTTCCGTCCATACGGAATGCGTACGCCATGCCGGAAGCCTGTGAAAGGCCGCTACCAAGTGGACCAGACGTGGTTTCAAGCCCTGGAAGCTTTAGGCGTTCTGGGTGGCCCTGTAGGCGACTACCGAACTTTCGAAGAGTTAGACACTCCTCTATAGGGAAATATCCTGCGTGTGCCAGTGCTGCGTACTGTACAGGCACTATGTGCCCGTTTGAAAGCACCACCCTGTCGCGCTCATCCCACGTGGGGTTTTTGGGATCATGTTTCAGAACATCAAAATATAGCGTGGTGAATATATCTGCCATGCCGAGCGGACCTGCAGTATGTCCACTCCCCGCGGCCACCAACATTTCGATTATCGTTACGCGAATGTCCTTTGCTTTTTCTTCTAGTGCTTGTATCTCTTCGTCAGTACGTATCATTATATGTATTGTATCGCACTCTTATGTATATATACCGTGTTCTTCTGCGAGTAACGTAAACTTTCTCAGTTCAACGTCTAGGTGTGGTGCACGCCACAATGCAGAACCAACTATTAGTTTTGAAACACCTGCATCCAACAATGCGGAAGCTGTCATAAGCGAGACGCCGCCGTCAACCTGGATAGGAATTGATGGATTTCGACGCTTCCACATTCGAACCTTATCCAAGACTCTTGAATCGAATGGCTCGCCCTGCACACCTATATCTGCAATACCCATAAACTGTACGTACTCTATTTGATCTATGAAAGGATCGAGTATCGCGATGTCTGCATTGATATCGAGTGCGATACCTATGGACAACAAATCAGGTGCGAAATCCTTATCATGTCCATATGTGGTTCGTATGTTCTTCAGTAGTGCGCCAATATAGTTGGTGCTTTTTGCATGAATGGTAATTTTCGAGGCGCCTGCCGAAATCCATGACGCAATAACTTTTTCAGGGTTTTGCACCATGAGATCAACTTCGTACGAAATCTGACCAAGGTATGGAAATGTCTCACCTACATCAAGTGAGGTTTCTTCTTCTGAGTATGGCCATGTCGTAGAGGGAGCAAAAACGCCGTCAACCACATCTATCTGCACACTATCAACTGTTAGCTTCGAAAGTTGTGCGAGCTTTCCTTCGATATCTTCTCTCGATGAAGAAAGTATAGCTGGAACGATAACGCTCATATACGTTCAGTATACGGCATTAGAACTTAGCAATACGACGAAGATGTCGCTCTCCTTCTGAGAACGGCGTCGTAAGGAACGCAAGTACTGCTTCACGTGCTTGCTCAGGTGTGATGAAACGTGCGCCAAGTGACAATACATTTGCATTGTTATGCTGCCGCGCAACACGTACGATATCGCACCCATCTTTCCCGCCAGTCCCTTCAGCCTCATATACAGCAGCTGTGGCCGGTCCATAGAACACAGAAGCTCGAATTCCAGGCACACGGTTAGCTGCCATTGCTTCGCCGTGTCCTGAGCTCCCGATGACAATTCCAAATGCGCCTTCGGTATCAGCCACATGTCGTGCACACGGCACAATGTAGTCTGGATAATCGTCAGTTGATTCAAACTCGCTTGCACCAATATCTTCAACCGAGTATCCGCCAGCGATGAGATATGGTTTTAGACTCTCCTTGAGAGCAAACCCTGCGTGATCTGCTGCAATAAATACCTTTTGCATAGCGCCATTGTATCACTCGAATGTGCACCAATTGCCTATGGTATTCTTATTTGAATGGAAAAAAGTAATCGCGGCTTTACTTTGATTGAACTGCTCGTCGTGATTGCCATCATTGGAATTCTGTCTTCAGTTGTGTTGGTGTCTCTCAATACAGCACGATCTAAAGCACGTGATGCACAACGAAAAAGTGACATGCACACCGTGCTGAATGCGCTTGATTTGTACTATGCCGACAACGGGGTATATCCAGTGCCTACAACTGGGGATGGGTGCGGCGGTTCACGGTATAAGTATTGCTTAGGCGATACGACCGTTGTGTCTGCGCTTGTTCCTGAGTATCTGCCTTCCATGCCGCACGACCCGAAGTGGAGCAACCAAGGGAACGACTATTTATATCAAGTAAAGACGTTGACGAGTGGATATGAGTACATTCTGTTAAGTTTTAGCGAGTCACAGAATAACTGGTGCATACCTCAATCAGCAGCACCGTATACAGGGCACGCGTGGTACGGCGCCTTTTCTCCCTGCTAACAAAAAACCCGCACTCAACTGGTGCGGGTTTTTTGTTAGCGAGTACGGTTACGCGTTTCCAGCTTTAAGTACGTGCTGCACAAGAGTTGCAGTGTATCCAGCCTCGTTGTCATACCATGACAACA
>JAHJIK010000057.1 GCA_018823385.1 Patescibacteria group bacterium
CCTCTTCGAGAAACGTTTGCTGATGAGATACGGGAAGGGAGGTTCGAGCTTATCGAGGGGGATGTTCGCTCATTCGATGCGAACACTATTAAAGGTACGTATTCATTAGTCGCAAATATCCCTTACTACATAACAGGGGAGATACTCAGGCAATTCCTTACAGCTGAGCACCAACCTACCGATATAACAGTATTGGTTCAGAAAGAAGTGGCTGTTCGTATAGCTCGAGAGAAGAAAGAGAGCCTACTTTCTCTCTCTGTGAAGGTATACGGCACTCCTTCCTATGTATTTACCGTGCCTCGTGGAGCATTTAGGCCAGCACCGAACGTAGACTCAGCCGTGTTACGTATCGCACATATCACGCGCGACCGCTTCATACGGGGTAGCGAGGCTCGATTCTTTGAAGTCATCCGAGCGGGTTTTGCCCACAAGCGGAAACAGCTCGCCAACAACCTCGAACTCATCTCAGCCCCTGAAAAAATTGCTTCCGTTTTTGCTGACACACAACTTTCTCCAAAGATACGATCAGAAGAACTTTCCCTCGAGCAGTGGCTCACACTTTCTTCAGTACTATAGTGCACAGATAGTGCACGCATGAAGCTTGTGCGTGTTAGAATTTGTGCATCATGGCCCTTACTACACGCACCGTTAGTATCGTTGGAGCAGTAGTTGTTTCTACTGGACTTATCGCTGGTGCGTTTGTGCTTTCTGGACCACTTCCATTCGCCAACCTTGTTAAGCGTGCCGACGCTCAATCAACCGCAGAGCTCCTTAAAACATTTGCTGCAAAAGATTCTGATGGTGATGGACTTCCAGATTGGCAGGAATCTCTATATGGAACCGATCCCAAGGATCCTGAGTCTGTCGTAAAGGGAACACTCGACTCTGATGCTGTGGCGCAAGGACTCGTTCAGCCGAAGTTTGTGACCGAAGCTTCTGCCCTTGCTCAACAGGATGACAATGGACAAGATATTCCAGGTGATGCACCTGCGTCAGGATCTGTAACCGAGCAGTTCGCTCAGCTGTTTTTCAAAAACTATATGACTAGTCGCGGTTCAACACCTCCGACTGAAGCGGAGATGCTGCAATTTGTGAATGATGCGGTGATTAACCTCCAGGAATCAAGAAAAGATACGCAGCATTTCACCATTAACGAGGTTACAGTTGCCGGTAGTGGCGCAAACGCAATACGTCAGTATATGGCTAATTTTGAAGGAGCTTTGCTGAAGCACCTTACTAAGGCCGGATCACCTGAGCTTCAGTACATTACAGCTGCCGTGACATCGGATGACACAAGCGGACTCTCAAAGGCGCGAGCAATTGGAGACGCATACATGGCGCAGGGAACTGAAATGATGAAGTTAACTGTACCTACAGAACTACGGCTTGTTCACCTACGCGCAGCAAATTCAATCTATCGTCTAGGCGAGATTACAAGAGACATGAGTGAGATCGATGAAGATCCGCTTCTTGGAATGCTTGGCATTATTGATTATCAGCCTGCGGCTATTGAGGCTATCGAGGCTCTTGGCGCATACACTCCAATTCTTACTGCAAATCAGATTACCTTCGAAAAAGGGGAGCAGGGGTACAGTGTTTCAATGAGAGCTCAACTGGTGACTGAGTTTATTGATAAGGCAGCCGTACAGGCACAATAGTATGGACAAGCACTCTTCACGTTTTACAAAAAAGGCTGCGAGCGCATTACTAATCGCCATGTTTATGTTTTCAGGGATGGCGTACCCGCGTCCTGCTCATGCTCTATGGGGTGTTGAAGATATTTCATTTGACCCAACTGTTTGGATTCAGGATTTGTACACCGCATTCTTTGCTGGTGAAGACAACTTAAAAGAGTATGTGCTCGACCCGCTTGCTTGGGCTGCAGCTAAAGCAGTTATCCACTCAATTTCACAGAGCACCGTTAACTGGATCAACAGCGGGTTCGAGGGTTCACCGGCATTTGAAACAGATCTACGTCGAAGCCTGGGTCAACTGCAAGACTCAGTTGCGAACGACTTCTTCCGTTCACTAGAAAAAAATACCGGTATCGATGCTGATGCCACTTTCAAGCAAAACATCACCAACTATCTAGTAACCAGTTACTACAAATCAACTGATGGTAACAAGAGTTTCTGGGAAACTAACCTATCCAAGACAACCAAGGACCCTAAAGCGTTCCGTGAAGGGAAGATGACTGGCAACGGAGGATGGGATGGGTGGTTCAGTATGGTTATGAATGAGAAAAATAACTCATATGGTGCCGTTCTGTCAGCGCAGGATGAACTAAACAAGTCGATTGAAGGTTATCGCGTGCAACGACTCAATGAGCTGCAGTGGGGCAAGGGATTCTTGGCGTGGAAGGGAAGCTGCATTGAAAAAGCACATGATAATTCAAGCACCTCACTTAGCACTGACGACAAGTGTCTAAAGTACGAGACCAAGACACCGGGAACCGTAATCGAATCTCAGCTTGAGAACACTCTACACTCCAACCTCCGTCAACTTGAGATTGCTGATGAAATCGATGAAATTGTTGGCGCTCTTATGTCACAGCTTGTATCCCAAGTATTGAGCGAGACAGGCCTTACTGGTGTTTCAAAGCCTAGCGCCGGTGGAGGCCGCTCATATATTGATCGCGCAGCTGATCCTGCAAACAACCCAACAGGAACACAGGGAACCGACTTCTTAGCTACCGTTGATAACCTAAAGAAGGAGATTGAACGTTTCAAAGGTTTCTGGGAGAAGATTCAAGGTATGGCAAAAGAGGCACAGATTGCTTGCACCACCGGCAACAGTGACAAGCAGGAGGAGATAACACCTGTGCTTGATCAGGCAAAAGCAGCTCTACAGCTGGCAGAGAGCGCACTCGCAAAGATAACTGCATTCCGTGCAAAAGTGGTCGCAGCAAATGATTCCACCACTAATCGTGCGGCATCTCTTGCTGAAGTGTCTGGCGAATATACTAACCTCATCCAGCCTGGCGGGGGACTACCAAGTCGAAAAGACCTTGCTGATGCTGAGATAGAAGCTTCTGAGATTAATACCTCAGAACCAACAACTCTCTATTCTAAAATGAAGAAGTTACGGGACGACTGTTTGAAGAAATAGCACTATGGGTATCTTCTCAAAGAACAAAACCATTCGAGCTCTAGGCAAGATTAGCATTCTTGCTTTTGGGCTTTTTATGCTGGCTCAGCCAGTGATGGCGGCCCCGGAGTACAGAAAAGTTCCAGACTGCGGACCGAATGCGATTGTGGACGGTCAGCCAACAGCCTGTACATACTCGGACAAATCTACGACGACATGTATTCGAACCACCACAGAAGAAGATGGTAAGACAGTTAGAAAATATGAATGTACAAATGCAGACACTTCAAAGACAGCTTGTACGATTATAGGGAGCGGCATTCCGGAATGTACTGTTACTGAACTTAGTGGAACTACGTACGACACCAATGACGGTAACGTAAATGGAGTGAAGAGCTTCACCGACGGACTTCTAGGAGGCGCTCTCCTGGGTGTTTCATTGTTCATACTTACACTTGCCTCAACACTGCTCGGCTTTATTGGCTCCGCATTCAACTGGGCAGTAATCAACACCATCTTCAACTTCGGTTCTATCTTCGGCACCTCTGAGAGCATGATCATTGCGTGGGGAGTATTGCGCGATGTTGGCAATATCGTTCTCTTGTTTGGGTTCATTTTGATGGGCGTGCTTACAATACTTAACCTTCATGACTACCCCGTAAAGAAAACAATTCCAGGACTCATCATCTTTGCAGTACTGTTGAACTTCAGCCTGTTCGCTTCACAGGTGGTGATTGATGTGTCGAATGCTTTTTCATCAATTTTCTATGAGCAGGCAAGCTCTCAGTGTGAGAATGCTGAGAACGTTCGCGAGTGTGTAAAGAATGACAACTCAGGTATCTCGGGGATCATAGTGGAGCAGGCTGGACTTACTTCCGCGTTTAGTATTGATGAGCAGAATGGCGCGAACCTCACCACACTTGGAAGGGGAATTATCTATCTGGGCCTTGCATTGTTTGTAACGGTTGCTGCGATAGTACTCCTTGCTGCCACAGTAATGCTTGTCGTTCGAGCTGTAATGCTTTCGTTCTTGATGGTAGTTTCTCCAATCGGGTTCGCTGTATGGCGATTCCGCCCCTTAAGAAGCTCGCACAACGATGGTGGAGTGAGTTACTCAAGCAGGCATTCTTTGCACCAATCTTCCTGCTTCTTATATTTGTGAGTCTAAAGCTTACTGAAGGCCTTTCTGCAGGCGTAAACGACCCAGGCAAAGGTTTGGCAAATGCTCTAGCAGGAGGATCCTTTGGCGGCATGGGAATAATCGTCACCTTTATGGTTGTTATTGGTTTTATGATGGCCTCCCTTATTGCAGCTAAGAGTGTGGGTGCAATGGGAACAGATATGGCCATGAAGGGTGCTGGCACCATTGCTATGGGAAGCGCAGGATTTGTTGGACGACGAACACTAGGGGCCGCATCTGCAGGCCTTGCGTCTGCAGCAAGAAGTCGTCCAGCTCTAACCAACAACTTTGCAGGCCGTGCCCTTATTTCAGGCCTTGATAAGGGTGCTCACTCAAGCTTCGATCTACGAAACTCAAAATCCTTCAGCACAGTTGCAGGAGCCGCGGGAGCGAACTTCGGAGCTGGTTCTAAGAAGAGCTGGCACGGAATGGAAGAGGAGGAGATTAAGAAGAAAGAGAAGTTTGCAAAATCACTCAAGCTTTCTGCTGCGGACGAGGCTAATATAGAAGAATCAAAGAAGCAGGTTAAAGATACTGAGCTTGAAATGGTTACTGAGCAGAATAACTTCAAGGAAACTCAACAAAAGGCACAGGCTGCTATTAAGAGCGAAGAGGAAAGTGTTGCAAACGTACTTAAACCACAAGCAGCCCAGCTTAAGGCTGCAAAACAAGCTGCGGAAGCGGCCAAAGAGAAGGCTGAGATAACGGGTGAGGCAGGCGATAAGCAGGCTGCAGTACGCCTTACCACAAGCTACAACGCGTCTCTACAACAATACGAAGCTGAGAAAGAGGCTGCAGAAGAGAAGGTGCAGGCACTAAAAGACGTGGCGGAACAAGAGAAGAAAGTATATGAAGAGAGACGAAAGATGCAGCAGGCATATGTTGATGCGCATAAAGAGAATGAAAAGTGGATGGCAAAGAACCCGCAGCGACGCTTCGCGGCTTCACTTGAACAGTCTTCAATCACTCCATTTATGGTTACTGGCCACGCTAACCACGAGGCGGCTAAGAACATAATCAAAGATATAAATGCCTCTGAAATTGCTAAACTTACAAAACAGCTAGAAAAAGCTGCGTCAGGTGGGGGCGGTGGAGGAGGAGATCATGGACATGCAGCTCCAGCAGCTCCAAAACCTAAACCTGCGGCAAGTGGTGGAGGTGGTGGAGATCACGGGCACGATCACTAGTACAATATGGAAAACAATACTCAACACAGCGAACAAGAAATTGAGCAGAGCATAGCGACTCTAATGTCGGAACTACCAGCGCCGATACAGAATTTCCTTACCGGACCTGAACGTTCTGCAAAAATTCTTGAGCTTTCTAATAAGTACAGCCTTCATGCAGACCAAGCTGGGGTATTCGAGCGCGCTTTCTTATTCATGCTCCTTGGCATTTCAACACCTACAGAATTTTCTGAACAGTTACGGGCTGCAGGTGTGTCCGAACAGTCTGTAAAAGGGCTTATAAACGATGTAAATGAAGGGGTATTTAAGAAGTTGCGACAGCAGGAGCAGACTGATGGTATTGCAGCGCCTTCAAGTGCACCCTTAATCGAGGAAGATGATGAACTAAAGCCTCTTCCAGTTCCAGCGTACGCAAACCCTGAAATTCCAACGTATTCAGCACCTACTCCACCACCCATGCCGGTAAAGACGGAGAGGGAAGAGGCTCCCGTTGCTCCAGTTATTGAGCATTCTATGAGAACAATGCAGGACGATATGAGCCGAGTGCAGTCTGGCGAACTTCAGGAGAAACGTCCACTTCCTTCTGCTTGGGAAACTAAACCGGCAATGCATTCGGCTCCAACCCCGCCGCCCGTTCTAGCACCAGAACCAGTAATGCCACCTATTAAAAAAGAGTACGGCTCTGATCCATATCGAGAACCTGTTACTTAAAAAGTGTTTGCTCCTCGTTGGTATCGGTTATACTACTAACAATGGAGTACCAAGTTCCTCAGTTCATCGAAGTTGAAGACAAGATCTTCGGACCTCTCACTCTTAAGCAGTTTATTTTTCTTGCAGGTGGGGTAGGGCTTTGTGTTGTTCTTGTTCTCTACCTCCCACTTATTATCGGTATTGCACTCGCTCTTCCTGTTGGGGCGCTCACCTTTGCACTCGCTTTCTATAAAGTAAACAATAAGAGTTTCCTCGAAATTGCTGAGGCTGCCTTTAACTACATGCTTGGTGGACGTATGTACCTTTGGAAGAAGGACACTACCATTTCGAAGACACTCACGAAAGCCGATCCAATTAAAGAAGAGCCTGCACGCGAGAAACTTGGACTTTCTAGCAGCAAGTTGCGCGATCTCGCATGGTCACTAGACATTAAGGATCAACAGTCTCAATAAATATGGCACCGACTAAAGCAACCCAATCCTTTGTTCCTGTAAAAGAAGTGCGTAGTGGCGTTGTAATCCTTAAGGATGGCGGGTACCGTGGGGTATTGATGTGCTCCTCAGTTAACTTTGCCCTTAAGTCCGAAAACGAGCAGCGCGCAATTATCGGAGGCTTTCAAACCTTTTTAAATACGCTCGATTTCTCTGTTGAGATTGTGGTGCACTCCAGAAAAATGGATATTCGTCCGTATTTGTCCTTGCTACAAGAGCGGGCAGGGGAGCAGAAGACTGAACTTATGCGCATTCAGTTGCGTGAATATATGGCCTTCATTCGTAACTTTATTGAGGGCTCAGACATTATGACCAAGCTCTTCTACGTAGTGGTCCCATACACTCCAGGACTCGCGTCTACTGTGCGCCCTGACCTTCCCTTTATGCCAAGCCAAGGAAAGAAAGATACAAATACTGGCGAGGGTGCGTTCGAAGAGCATCGTGTACAGCTTGAACAGCGTATGGCACTAGCATCTTCAAGCCTTCAGGCGTGTGGTGTTCGTGCAGTACCTCTTGGAACAGAGGAAATTATTGAGCTTCTATATCGTTCCTTTAACCTTGGTGATCAGGAAAACCCTATCCACCTCACAAACTAACAGTTATGGCACTACTTGATTTCCTAGGTAAGAAGAAAGATGAGGGTGAAACACAGATTGCA
>JAHJIK010000058.1 GCA_018823385.1 Patescibacteria group bacterium
TACGAGCGGTTCTTAGTGAATCATGACTATATTGTTGAATACGAAGGGGAATGTGATGCGGAAACGGAGAGCTGTTTTGTTGGGTGTGAAGATGATGAATGCACAGAAACCTACTATTACTCACTTGTTGAGAAATATGCTGCTGATGTACGCAAACAGTGTGGAGTTGATATTACTGACTGCGAGGATGCAAATATCTGTTTGGAAAGTGATACACACTGTAGCGTAACGTATTGTGATGCTGAGAGCGAAGAGTGTTCAGAGACTACTACCCAAGAAGATATATGATCTGCTACTTCTACCCCGAGCCAACATATCTCGTATACGCAACAGATCTTCCACCTCTTTTGTACTACTCTCATATACCAGCGATGGTGATGGCTCTTATTGTTGGTGTATTTGTCTTTTTAAACGGACGAGAGTTTCTTCTAAATAGATTGCTGCTCGCCATTTCTGTTTGTTTTTCATTGTGGACTGTTGCAAACCTAATTGCGTGGACGAATATCCATAGTGATTTCATTCTGTTCATCTGGTCATTCTTCGGATTGTTGTCTGGGTTGATATCAATATTCTGTATCTACTTCATCTATGCATTCCTACAAAAAGGAGATGTCTCGTTGCGGATAAAGAGTATTTTCTTAGGGTTGTTAGCGCCCATTCTCGTGCTGGCCCCAACAACACTGAACCTTGCTGGATTCAACATCAGTGCGTGTGATGCCTTTGGTTATGAGAATATCTACTTCCAGATTTACTACACCTCACTTGGTGTTCTCGCGATGGTATGGATTCTTATTCTCCTGATTCGCTCACACGCCACAGCGTCTATCGATTTCAAAAAGCAGATTGTATTGATGGGAATTGGTATTGAGTTCTTCCTATTTTCGTTCTTTACTATGGGTTTTCTGGCCTCATACTTAACAGGTATAGGGGTGCTTCCAGACTCGCAGCTTGAAATGTATGGTCTCTTTGGTATGGCTGTCTTCATGGTCTATATTGCGGTACTCATGGTGCGCTTTAAGACATTCCACGCGGGTATTCTGGCAGCTCAAGCCCTAGTAGTAGCTCTACTTATACTCGTCGGATCTCAGCTAACCTTTGTTCGTTCTACAACAAATGTTGTGCTGACGATTGTCGCCTTAATTCTTACCGCACTAATGGGCACGTATCTCATCCGCAGTGTGCAGCGCGAGACCGCGCAGCGAAAGCGTATTGAGAAGCTTGCTACTGATTTGTCTGAGGCAAATGGAAGACTAAAGCAACTTGACCAGCTGAAGAGCGAATTCTTGTCTGTAGCGTCACACCAGCTTCGAGCCCCAATCACCGCTATTCGTGGCTACACCTCAAATATCATTGACGGCTCATACGGATCAGTACCAACATATATTGTTGATCCACTCAAGGTAATATATGAGTCTTCACGCCTGATGGCGTCATCAATCGAAGACTATCTAAACATCTCGCGCATTGAGCAGGGAAGAATGAAGTATGAGAAATCAGAGTTTGATGTCTCTGATTTAACGCACAGGGTGGTTAACGAGCTTGAGCCAGTCGCTACCGCAAAGGGTCTTAAACTCCTCTTCTCAACAAGTGGTCCTGCCAAAATCACAGCAGACATAGGCAAAATGAAGCAAGTTATCACCAACTTGATTGATAACGCTATCAAGTACACAACTGAGGGCTCTGTATCTGTTGGTGTCACCATTGCCGGACCTGTGGTGCGGATGACCGTAAAAGACACAGGTGTTGGTATTAACGCTGACGACATTGAAAAACTCTTCTCAAAGTTTACGCGCGCTCGTGACGCTAATAGTGTTAACACGACAGGTACTGGTCTTGGTCTCTATGTGGCAAAGCAACTTACCGAAGGAAATGGCGGCAAGGTGTGGGTTGAATCAGAGGGTGTGGGCAAAGGGGCGACATTCATTGTTGAGATGCCAGTATAAGCTACTGTTTGTCATGTTTAGTGATGTACAGGTATACTTACCACACTATGGATTTAGTACACGAACTCATTGAACGAGGCCTGATTGAGCATCACTCAGCAGACCCAGCACTCATCCTCTCTAAAGGTCGCACAGTCTACTTTGGGAGCGATCCGACCGCGGATTCACTACACGTAGGTCACTTGGTAGGTGTACTTCTTATGAAGCGTCTAGCCGATGCTGGCAACAAGCCAATCCTATTGGTTGGGGGAGGTACTGGTATGATCGGCGACCCTAAAGAAAAAGGCGAACGATCAATGATTGATATGAAGACCGTTGACGCTAATAAGAAGGCGCTTCGTCTTCAGTTGCAGAAAATCATCGGCAAGAGCATGCGAACGGTTGATAACGCCGACTGGCTGTTGAAGGTCCAACTTATTCCGTTCCTCCGCGATATCGGAAAGCACTTTACGGTGAACGATCTCATCAAGCGTGATTTGATTAAGAAGCGTCTTGATACACCTGACGAAAGCATTTCATACACTGAGTTTACCTACTCACTCCTTCAAGCATATGACTACATGATGCTGAACCAGAAGTATGGCTGCGATCTTCAGATTGGAGGGTCTGACCAGTGGACCAATATTCTTTCTGGAGTTGAATTGGTGCGGAAGAAAGAAGGGAAAGAAGTCTTTGCGCTTACATTCCCACTCATTAACGATGCTTCTGGAAAGAAGTTTGGAAAGTCAGAAGGAAACGCAGTATGGCTTGATGCCAATAAAACGTCTCCGTTCGCTTTTTATCAGTTCTGGCTGCAGACCGATGACCGCAACATTGATCACTACCTAAAAGTATTCACCTTCGTATCCCTTCCTGAAATTGCAGCAATGGTTGAAATGCATGGAAGAAGTCCTGAGCGCAGGCAGGGACAGCGAATGTTGGCTAAAGCTGTGACTGAAGTTGTGCATGGAAAGGATGCTGCGCTACATGCGGAGAAGTGTACTGACGTTCTGTTTGGTACTACAGCCTTTTCTTCACTTACTAAAGCTGAGCAGACACTTCTTATGAAGTCAGTTCCATCTGTCTCTGTCACAAGTACCAAGATTGAGGCTGGATACACGGTCGTGGATGTACTGATTGATTCAGGTCTTCTAACCTCTAAATCAGAGGCACGTAGGCTCCTTGAGGGAGGGGGCGTTCGCCTTAATGGTGAAGTGGCTTCAATTACGACTCGGGTTACAACAGAAGACTTCATCAATGGTCTCGCTATCGTACAAAAGGGCAAGTCAGAGAAGGTGCTGGTTAGTCTCGCATAGGCTCTGGAAAACTGCGGCGCAAGCTGATATACTCCTACACATTGCGTCGGTGGTAGAGTGGTCAATTACAACAGGCTGTAAACCTGTCGGCTTCGGCCTACGCAGGTTCGAATCCTGCCCGGCGCACCAATGAACAAACCCTGAGGTATCCATCTCAGGGTTTGTTTTATTTTGCCACATTAAGCCTTATTACATTCTTGACTGGGAATAAGGCCATTTTTCATGCCTGAGTGGTTTACTATTAACCCATGAACTTTCTACGCACCCTAGGACTCGCGGCACTCGCTGGAGCGTCTATGCTTATTATTTTTTATATCGGATTACATCTATGGGGTGCATGGAATGATGAGTGGTCAGGATACAATGCTAGCCTCGAATATAGTACAGGTTGGTGCAATGTTGCAGTCGTACCTGTTGCGGGAACAATAGTTCCGTATGGCGCATTGGATGGAGAGGTAAATGCAGATGATGTGGTCGCGGCGCTTAGAAGTGCTGAAAGGGATGAAGATATTGAGGCGGTACTTTTACGCATCGATTCGGGCGGCGGATATCCAGCTGCTTCTGAGACTATTGAAAAAGCACTCCTAGCATCTACTCTTCCTTCAGTGGCACTCATTCGTGATATTGGAACGTCAGGTGCCTATCTTGCCGCGACAGGCGCAAACGTGATCTACGCATCAGAATATTCTGATGTTGGGAGTATTGGTGTAACAATGTCGTATCTAGATAATGTTATTCAAAATGAAAGGGAAGGCTTGCATTTTGTATCACTTTCGTCAGCCCCATATAAGGATTATGGTAATCCTAATGAATCGCTTTCAAAGGAAGCACGCAACCTTATAGAGCGCGACCTCTCTATTTACCATGATGTATTTGTACGAGAAGTTGCTCAGAATCGACGTATCCCTTTGGAAGAGGTTAAGCATCTTGCTGATGGTGCTTCAATGCCTGGTGAACTTGCACTTCAAAATAAGCTTATTGATTTCTTAGGTGTCCAAAATGACACACGCGTCTGGTTTGCTGAGCGATTAGGTGTGAGTCCTGATGAGGTGGTGTTTTGCGAATAGACTATCCGACCGACTGTCTGGTGTGATATCGTATCTGCATGACTTCAAAGCCCGTACTCGTTTCAGGTATTAAACCAACTGGTGATATTCACCTTGGTAACTATTTTGGCGCACTACGCCAATTCGTTGAGATGACAAACAAAGGGGAGCACGAATGCTTTATCTTCATTGCTGACTACCATGCGCTTAACTTCATTCAGGACAAAGCAGAGATGCAGCGTCTGACACACGAGCTCATCCTTACGTACCTTGCAGCGGGACTCGACCCGGCCAAGGTGCACCTGTTCAAACAATCAGAGGTGCCAGCACACACAGAGCTTGCATGGATTTTTGATACCATCACCACAGTTCCGTATCTTATGCGTGCCCATGCATACAAAGACGCAGAAGCAAAAGGAAAAGAAGTGTCGGTAGGAACATTTAACTATCCCATGCTGATGGCAGCAGATATTCTTCTGTATGACGCAGCGGTGGTGCCGGTAGGGCAAGATCAGAAGCAGCATATTGAATATGCGCGTGATACGGCAGAGAAGTTCAATCGAGTATTTGGTGAGACGTTTGTAGTACCTGAACCAAAGATTGTAGAGGACGTTGCAGTTGTGCCCGGTACCGATGGACAGAAGATGTCCAAGAGCTATGGCAACACCATTCCTCTCTTTGCCTCACGAGAAGAAATCGCAGAGAAGGTAATGAGTATTGTGACTGACTCAGGTTCTGATTTTCCTGAGAACGTCTATGCTATTCACCGTTTGATTAAGAGTGAGGTTGAGCTGGCAGAACAGTACGACACCAACAAAGGGAAGTACAAAGCGCTAAAAGAAGCTCTTATTGACGATCTCGATGCCTTCATAGCTCCTATGCGTGAGCGATACCTTTCTCTAAAGAATGACCCTTCAATTGTTGAGAAAGTTCTAGAGGACGGTGCAACAGCTGCAAATGAAGTTGCACAAGTGAAAATGGAGGCAGTACGGAAGGCAATTGGGGTTAGTGAGTAGATTGACTTTTGACGGTTTTAAGGTAGTATCTTACTGAACTGCCCTTTAACGTATTCAATAGCAACAGAAGGAGAAGTCTGATGGCTGAAGTCACTCTTCCGCCGCAACTTTCGGAGCGCCTGGCGCAAGTCGCCCATGACCGAAAGGAGAAGTCGCGAGAAAAGCGACGCGAGTTGTCTACCAGAATCATGTGTGGGCTCATCGGCATTGTGTGGGTTGTTCTTCCTGCACTTCTCTCTGCCGACCCGCTCATCCTGTTTTTGTGTATGGCAGTGAGCTGCGTTCCTTACCTTGTCCTTCGTCTGCAAAAGATGGCGCTGCGTCGCGACCGTCGTGATGTGGATAAGGCCATCGAGCTGGCAAAGTTCGACGGCACCAGTGAGGATGGGCTCGACAAACTCCGCGGACACCGGCGGTGGATTATCAGTGAGCGTGAACACAATCACACCTACCGCGGACTGGCCCTCTACTTTGCAATCGGGGCTCTGCTGTCCGGTGCGCTGTACTTCTTCTACCTTGGCTTTTCTGCACGTGGGTACTAAACCTGCCCACCATAAAGGACCCCTCATCGCACTCGTGCGGTCAGGGGTCTTTCTGCTAACCCCCATTTCATGATACTTTTACTGCATATGAACGAGCGCACAATGATTGGGAAATTGGGAGAAAAGGTAGGGGAGACTATATCCCTTTCTGGCTGGGTAGATGTGCGTCGTGACCAGGGAAAGCTGGTATTTTTTGATTTCCGCGATGTAAGTGGAACCGTGCAGGGTGTTGTGCTCCCTGGCGATGAGGCTCTCATGACTGCTGCCAAAGAGATCCGTAACGAGTTTGTCGTACGTGTTGAGGGTATCGTAAACAAGCGTCCAGAAAAGAACGTTCAGGCAGATAAGGTAAATGGTGATATTGAGCTTGAGATTAAGGGAATTGAAGTGTTATCCGCAGCACAAGACCTTCCGTTTGAGCTTGGAGCAGAACAAAACCTCGATACGTTCCTCGACTATCTTCCATACAATCTTCGAAGCGCAAAGGAAGTCGCTATATTTAAAGTTCAGGCAGAGATACTAAAAGCATACCGCGCGTACCTAAACTCAGTAGGCTTCACAGAATTTCAAGCACCTAAATTGATTGGTGACGACGCTGAAGGAGGCGCAGAGGTGTTCGAGGTTCCCTATTTCTATGGAAAAACAGCTCACTTGGCCACTTCACCTCAGTTCTACAAGCAGATCATGGTGGCCACATATGAGCGAGTATTCTGCGCAGGTACTGTTTTCAGAGCAGAGAAGCACAGCACATCTCGCCATCTGAATGAGTACACGTCGCTCGACGCTGAAATGGGCTTTATCCAGGACCACACAGATGTAATGGCAGTTGAGAGTGCTTTGCTCATACACATAGCGACACATTTAAAAGAGACCTGCACTGCAGAGTTTGCCCTTCTGGGTTCAGAAATACCAGTTGTCCCTACAGTTATTCCACGCATGAAGTTGCGTGAAGCACAGGAACTTATCTTTAAAGAAACAGGTAAAGACAAACGAGAAGAGCCAGATCTCGAACCGGAAGATGAGCGTTGGCTCTGTGAGTGGTCCAAGAAAGAGCATGACTCTGACTTTATATTCATCACGCACTATCCTGTCTCAAAGCGACCAATGTACACGTTTGAAGATCCAAACGATCTTGGCTATACAAATGGATTCGACCTCCTCTTCCGAGGCGTAGAAATTACGACCGGAGGACAGCGCCGCCACAACTACGAGAACCTTGTTGAAGGAATCAAGATGAAAGGACTTGATCCCGAAAAGTTCTCATACTATTTGCAAGTATTTAAATATGGTATGCCACCGCACGGAGGTTGGGGTATGGGACTTGAACGCCTCACGCAAAAGTTCCTCGGCCTATCAAATGTAAAGGAGGCAACATTGTTCCCACGCGACATTAACCGAATAGACAATCGACTCTCAATTGAGGACTAACATATGAAACTTACCTTCAGCAGCACACACATCGACAAAGCACCCGCAGGGTATACACGAGTGCGGCTACTGCAGGAAAGTAGTTCAACACGTCGAATAGTACGTGAAGATGGTATTGATACGTTGGAGGTGGGTGTAGGAACACTAAGTACCCGCACATTCATAACACTGTGCCGTCGTATTGTTCGTACCGCTCGTCAGCAGAAGGTAAAGAAGCTTGCTGTACAGTTTGATGTCACGGACAAGATACTAAAGAACCTTTCTGCAGTATCTCTCGAAGAGCTTGTTTCAATGGCGACACAGAGCTTCGAGATGGCTAACTTCGAGTTCAATACCTTCAAAACTACTCCTAAGAATGGCTGGCATGAGGTGTCAGAAGTCATGTTCTGCGGAACTGCTTCTAAAGGCGTCGAGGCAGCAGCTAAGAAGGGGCATATGATCGGAGAGGCGGTAAACGCAGCTCGTTCACTTTCAAACACACCAGGTGGGGATATGACACCTACTATTCTAGCCAAAGCGGCAAAACAAGCCGCTACAGGGCTTCCTGTCACTGTACAAGTATTGAGTCGTATCCAGATGGAAAAGCTTGGTATGGGGGCAATTTTGGCCGTTAGCAAGGGGTCAGTAGAGCCACCGGCGTTCATTGTGATGGAATACAAGGGCGCTGCAGGAAAACCTATCGTCTTAGCCGGAAAAGGTATTACGTATGATTCAGGAGGACTAAACCTCAAACCAGGTGACGGTCACGAAATGCATATGGATATGTCGGGCGGGTCTGCGGTCATTCACACTATTGCGCTGGCTGCTCGTTTAAAACTAAAGAAGCATGTTGTTGCTCTTATTCCAGCTTCTGAGAATATGCCAGGCACGAATGCAATGCGTCCTAATGACATATTGAAAACCATGTCGGGGAAAACAGTTGAGGTGTTGAACACTGACGCGGAAGGTCGACTCGTACTTGCAGATGCCCTAACATACGCAAAAAAGTACAAGCCTGCCGTTGTAGTTGATGTGGCAACTCTTACCGGAGCTTCCCTTATAGCACTTGGGTTTGAGGCAAGTGCCATTCTGACAAAGGATGACAATCTTGCATCAGCTCTTATTGAGGCCGGAGAGAAGTCGGGCGACCTTGGATGGCGTCTTCCGCTATGGGATCAGCATGACGACATGGTTAAGAGTTCGTTTGCTGACATGGTGAACACTCGTGCAGGTTCAAAAGGAAAGTATGGCGGGACAACCGAAGGCGCTGTTTTCCTCTGGCAGTTTGCAAAGGAACTTGACTGTCCGTGGGCACACATCGATATGGCTCCTCGAATGACCACGGTGTCTGGGGATGAGCTGTCCAAAGGCTCATCTGGAGCTCCGGTACAAATGCTCATTACCTTTATCGAATCATGGAAGTAGCTGAGAAATTTAGTATTCAAACCGAATCATTTCAAGGACCACTTGAATTGGTTATTGAATTGATAGAAAAGCGAAAACTGTTAGTGAACGAACTAACACTCGCTCAAATCACCGATGACTATGTTCAGTACCTGCGTACACACCCTTCGTTTCCAATAGAAGACGCAGCTGACTTCATTGGTGTGGCTGCTACACTGCTCCTCATCAAGTCAAAATCTCTTCTTCCGGAACTCGATTTAACTGAAGAGGAAAGTGAGGATGTAGAAGAGCTACAGAACCGTCTCAAGATGTACGAAAAAACACGTGAAGCCGCACGCGGTCTCTCTGAGTTATTCGGTAAACGGGTAATGGTATCGGCAGGAGAAAAGAAACCTGAACCATTCTTTGCACCGTCGCGCGACCTTGTCCTTGCGAGCATTGAATCGGCCCTCGCAGATGCTTTAACCGCTCTTGAGAAAGAAGAAAAACTTCCTGAAGTGCGCGTGCGCCCACTCGTCACTATCGAGGAAATGATGGATCGACTTACGACACGGGTACAAACTGCTCTACATCTTTCATTCAAAGACTTTGCCGGCTCGACGACTGAGAAGGTTGAAGTTATCGTTTCATTCCTTGCGCTCCTGGAACTCGTAAAGCAGGGAGTTGTGGATGTTGCGCAGCAGGGAGCCTTTGGGGATATAGATATTTCCAATACACAGGCTGCGGTGCCGCGGTACGGCTAGATTTCTTTCAACCGCTTCAAAAGCGCATTAAAGTGATTGGGTAGCGCTTTCCATTCAACCGATGTTGACCCTTCGAAGTATGCGATGAGTTCCTCCTTAGTCATTTTTTCGAATGGTGAGCTGTAATTTTCTGAATCGTAGGGCACTTCGGTATTTGTCGTTAGTGCCGTTTCGATAACTGTTCTCATGAGCTCAACGGACTCTGGACTATATTTGAAGGGTGCGTAGTTATTTTCATTACCCGTTGTTATGTGTGGAGTTTTTACTTCCTCAACATCATTCTCATTTTCAGCAGCAAAAGTAGGAGTGCCTGTGATTCTAAATTTATCGATTGAAGACATATCTTATAAGATTAAGAGTAAGAAGAATGCCGCAAGAAGAATACGATAGACACCAAACGGTCTAAAGGTGTGCTTACGGATGTACTGAAGCAAGAATTTAATTGCTATGAGAGCAACAACGAAAGATACGCCAAACCCAACAGCGAGTAGTTTGAAGTCTGCAGCAGAGAACAGCTGGTAGTTCTTCAGGAGATCAAGACTCGTAGCTGCTGCCATGGTCGGTACTGCAAGGAGGAATGAGAACTCAACAATCGCAACACGACTAATGCCAATCCATAGACCACCTAGAATGGTTGCTGCTGAACGAGATACACCTGGGACAATTGCAATCGACTGAAAGAGGCCGATAAGAAAGGACTGTTTGTAGGTGATAGTTTCAGGTGAACATACGGCCTCAGGGCCTTCTGTATGGAAGTGTTCGAAAATAAGGAGTAGCACACCGCCAAAAAACAGTGCTCCGAGTACAACATAGACGTTATCCAGTAGATAGGTTTTAACAATTGAGTACAACGCAAGACCAATCACTGCGGTTGGAATAAAGGCGACAATAATACGCTTCAGCATTTCAATGTTGAGGAACGACCGCCAGAAGAGTAATACAACAGCAAGAATCGCACCGAGCTGGATAGCAATTTCAAAGCTCGACAGGAATTCTGTCGAAGGAAGCTGTAGGAGTTTCGATACTAAAATGAGGTGCCCGGTTGATGAGATGGGCAAGAATTCGGTAATTCCCTCAACCACGCCGAGGATGGCCGCATCGAAAATAGTCATAGCTACAGTATATATCACAGGAGTACTGTTTTCGATGCACCAAGCATGCGGTATTGTATGGGTATATATGGCACTACCACCCCCAGCCGCATTAGAGGCATTGTTGTTTGCTTCAGGCGAACCGGTTTCTAAGAAACGAGCTGCTCAGTTACTGGGTATAGAAATCGAGCAGGTGGAGCAGGCTGCACAAGAACTATCAGTTGCTCTACAGACTCGGGGACTTTCACTCATTAGTACTGATCAGGAGCTAGAACTCCGTACGCACCCTGAAGCGGCCAGCCTCATACAGCAGCTTCGTGAGAGTGAGCTTTCGCGTGACCTTGGGAAGGCAGGACTTGAGGCGTTGGCCATTATTCTCTATCGCGATGGTGCTACGCGAGGTGAGATTGATTGGGTGCGTGGCGTAAACTCAGCAGCAGCAGTACGCTCACTCTTGATGCGTGGACTTATCACTAAACACGAAGATACAAGTGATAAGCGAAAGGTGCGCTACATGGCCACCATTGATGCCTTGGCGCACTTAGGAGTTGCTTCGAAAGAGGAGCTTCCTCGGTATGCAGAATTTAGTACTGAACTGCAAACACAACAGGCAGCACAAGAAGCACTCGAGGCAAGTAACGGATAGGTATGCGGACGGGATGGAAGCGCGGTGCTAAAAACCGTATGGATTGGAGGAAGGCTGTGACTGCAGTGCTTGCTGGAATTGTGGTACTAGGTGCGCTGTACCTGTTTATGCCACGCCCTGAGAAACCAGTTGCAGTTGAAGAGCCTGTGAGAGCTCCCGCTATTGATCCCTTTGCGCGCGTATCGGTGCAAGGCAAGGCTGCAATTGTGTATGACCTTACAACGGGAGATGTGCTGTATGCCAAGAACCCTGATGCTCAGCTTCCACTTGCTTCGCTTACGAAGTTGATAACGGTATATAGCGCGCTGGAGTATTTATCTCCACAGTATCCAATTGTTGTTACAGAAGATGCCCTCGCAACTGAGGGTGATAGCGGAATGATTCTTGGCGAGCGGTTTAGTTTGCAGAACGCTGCGAAACTGGCACTTGTTGCATCGTCCAATGATATTAGCGAGGCCATTGCGCTTACAGTTGAAGGTGTACGTTCACTTTCAACTCGCCAGCTATCGGCGACACTCGCACAATCAATGGGTCTCAATCAAACATATGCACTTAATGGTACTGGGCTTGACGAGAGCACGACAACAGCTGGTGGGTATGGTTCTGCTCGCGACATCGCAAAGCTTGCTGGCGCGTTAGTTGAAAAAGCTCCTGAGATAGCAGAAGCAACGACCCATACTGCCATAACCGCAGCGACTCTTGAGGGAACTATGCATACGCTTTCAAATACAAATCACGGTATTCGACATGTACCCGGAGCTCTTCTTTCAAAAACAGGTTTCACTGATCTTGCAGGAGGGAACTTAGTAGTGGTGTACGATACAGGTATAAACCATCCAGTCGCTGTGGTGGTATTAGGTTCAACCATTGAAGGCAGGTTTACTGATGTTGAACGGTTAACAAATGCAACTATGCTTTATTTCTCCTCGCTATGATTTTTGATGCCGCACGAGTTCTTATCCCTTTTGTTATCGCCTTTGCAATCGGCATAAGTGCCGCACCTCTTCTTGCGCACAATTTATATAAGTACAAGGCCTGGAAAAAGAAGGGCGGTAAAGGGCGCGGCATGGGTGACGACACCGGCACACCTCTATTTGATGCACTACATAAAGAGCGTGAGATTTCGACACCTCGCATGGGGGGTATTTTGGTCTGGAGTGCCACCATTACCACCGCAGGACTTCTCATGCTGCTCTCTTTTATGTTTGAGAACGAGTTCGCACCGTTAGATTTCGTTAATCGCGGCCAAACATGGCTACCGCTCTTTGCCTTGTTTGTTGGAGGTATTGTAGGACTAGTGGACGATTTCCTTGAGGTTACTCGCAGTAACGGGGGACTGTCACTTCGTTGGCGCCTTCTCATTGTCGCAGTGTTTGCAACGTTTGCTGGCTGGTGGTTCTACGCAAAGCTTGGTGTGTCTGCAATCGGCATCCCATTCATTGGCGTACTGCCACTTGGTATCTTCTTTATCCTCTTCTTTGTGCTGGTAACACTCGGGTTGTATGCAAGTGGGGTAATCGATGGAATAGATGGCCTGGCTGGTGGCGTGTTCGCAATCATCTTCTTAGCGTACGCAGGTATTGCATTTGCACAGGAACAGTTCTCGCTTGCCGCATTTGCTGCAACAGTAGGTGGCGCAACGCTCTCATTCTTGTGGTTTAACATTCCGCCCGCTCGGTTCTATTTATCAGAAACAGGCAGCATGGCACTCACGCTTGCACTTGCGGTGACTGCATTCTCTGCAGATACGCTTGGAGACGGTGTGGGTGTTGCAGTGCTGCCCATAATCGCACTCCCACTGTTTGTGACCGTTCTTACCAGTGTATTGCAGGTTACGTGGAAAAAGGTATTCAAGAAGAAACTATTTCGTATTGCGCCTATTCATCATCACTTTGAAGCTATTGGATGGCCGCCGTACAAAGTGACTATGCGGTATTGGATTATTACCATCCTTGCCGGTATTTTTGGACTCGCTATAGCGTTATTGAAGTAAGATGGTAGGAGTATGAAGCTTTCTGGCGATCGACTCTTTTCAATCATTGTAGCTGCTCTTGTTATTGGTGGGCTCGCGATTTTTGCGTCAGCCTCGCTTGGACTCCTTGCGCGAACAGATGGAGCTCCGTGGCGACTTGCCTTTACGCAGCTCGGGCTTGGTCTACTTCCTGGACTCATTCTTCTCACCATTCTTCGCTTCATTAAGCCGCAGCTAATGACGCGTGGTGTTATTCCGTTTTATCTGTTCTCAATACTGGCAACAGCATTGGTATTTGTTCCTGGTGTTGGTGCCACTATCAATGGTGCGACACGGTGGATTGATCTTGGCTTCACCACTATCCAGCCGGGTGAGTTTTTGAAAATCGGTGTTGTGCTTATGTTCTCTGCATACCTTGCCAATATTCATAAGCAGATTGCAGACCCAACAAAAGGCCTACTTGGATTTGGACTCATCGTAGGGATACCTGTCGCGATTCTTCTATTGCAACCGAACACCTCTACTGCTCTGATTATTTCTGGTACCTGTGTTCTTCTGTATTTCTTGGCAGGTGCTCCATGGAGAGACTTTGCCATTCTTGGCGTTACCGCACTTGTGGGGCTCGCCATACTTGTATCAATGCGCCCGTATCTCATGAATCGCGTTATGACCTTCGTTAACCCTGCAGACAACCCTCTCACGAGTGGATATCAGATTCAGCAGTCATTGATTGCCATTGGTTCAGGAGGAGTGACTGGCCGCGGATTTGGGCAGAGCGTGCAAAAGTTTAACTATCTACCAGAGCCTGTAGGGGATTCAGTATTTGCTGTGTATGGAGAAGAGTTTGGGTTTGCTGGCACGATATTCTTGGTTCTCCTGTTTGCAGCCTTTGCAGCAAGGGGGCTTATGATTGCATCTGAAGCGCCGAATATATTTGGTATGTTAGCTGCAACAGGACTCACACTCCTCATTTCGCTTTCCGCCTTTATGAACATAGGTGCCATGCTCGGCATCATGCCACTTACCGGTCTTCCGCTCCCATTTGTCTCACATGGAGGAACGGCACTTCTGTGTGCCCTAGCTTCGGTGGGTGTGATTCTCAATATTGCTGCACATAGGACGAAGAAACGGGTGAAGGAGTAGGGGACGGTAGTTTTTCATATATTTGAACTTTAGAAAATGTATGATATAATCATCTCCACAATACATAACTCATATACATGAACGATTTCAAGCGCGATTTTAAGTCAAAGAGGGAGGGAGGTAACTTCCGCAGTCCATCAGCACGCCCGAGCTTCTCAGGTGGTTTTTCTTCACGAAAACCTCGTCAGGGATACGCTGACAAGGACGCTGAAATCTTCAAGGCAGAGTGCAGTCAGTGCCATAAGGCATGTGATGTCCCGTTTAAGCCTAACGGAAAGAAGCCGGTATACTGCCGCGACTGTTTCGTTCGTGATGATGGACGCCCTAGCAATGATCGCTTTGAGAAGCGTTCATTTGGCGGTGACCGATATGAAAAGCCATCATACGCACCAAAGCCTGCAGTTGAAGATCCGCGTATTGGTGCAATGCAAAAGGAGCTGGTTACAATCAATATGAAGCTGGATACCCTTATCTCTTCACTACAGAACACTGCATACACTGCGGTACTGGCATCGTCAAAGAATACTGAGGAAGCACCAGCCAAAAAAGCTGTCACCAAGAAGGTGGCAAAGAAGAAGGCTGCATAGGATAGAATTAGACTATGATTGATCCAGCTAGCAGCAAGACCGAAGGATACCACCTATTTTTGGAACCAAGCGGACAGCTGGCGGAGAATTTGTCGGGTGTTATCAAAGAACTAGCGACTATCTACGATGGTCCTGTTTTTGCACCACACGTAACACTACTCGGTCGCATCCCCGGAGCTGATGATGCGTCAGTACTTAAGACTGCTAAAGCGCTTGCTGCAACCTACGCACCATTTTCACTTACACTTGGTGAGCTTGGAACAGAGGATTCATACTTCCGAGCACTCTACATGCATGTTACTGAACGCGAAGTAATGAAGCGTCGTCACAAGGAAGCTTTGGCGGCTTTCAATATGGAAGATGAACAACCATACACTCCACATCTGAGCATTTTGTACGGAAACTATCCAAAAGAAACAAAGAAGAAGACCATGCACACGCTAGAAGTACCTGTTGGAGCAACCTTTAAGGTAGATACGATTGGAGTGTATAAAACTGCAGGACTACCAAAGAACTGGAAGAAAGTGGGGGAGTTTGTGTGCAGTAAGTAGATTGACTTATATACCATTTAGTGCTATATATTATTTGAATCTGAACTTTTACGAAGGAGGCCATCATGGCTTTTGTTATAGCCGATATCGTGGCAGACCCTGCCACGATGCTCAAGGCAGCACCGATCGCTTTGGTGGCGCTTGGGTCAGGCATCGTAATCGCTTGCGGATACTTTTCCCGCGAAAACGGCGAGTCGAAAAACACTCTGGTGTTGGGAGGTGTCGTTCTCCTAATTATGTCTCTGCTTTTGCAGATTCAAATTGGACTGACCCTCACGGGTCTCTTCTTCATCAGCACCGTTCCATTTCTGCTCGGGATTCTGGCGATGCTGATCGTTCGACTGTTTCGAGAAGGATACTGATGATCGGTCCCTTTGGGGCGCGCACCGACCTGCGCGCCCTTTCCATATCCATACGGGGAGATGGTATACTGGCTACAATATAGGCTATGAAAATCGTATTTACTGGAAGTGGAACGGGAGGTCATTTCTATCCCAACATAGCCGTCGCTGAAGCTATTCATGATTTAGTACGGGAGCAGCGAATTCTTTCCCCGCGACTCTACTACATAGCTCCAATGCCGTATGACGAACAGGCATTGTTTGATAACGACATCATTTTCCTCAAAGTAACAGCAGGGAAGATTCGTCGTTACTTTTCACTTGAGAATGTATCTGACTTCTTCAAAACCCTTACCGGGTTCTTTCATGCACTGTGGACTCTCTTCAATCTGTATCCCGACGCAGTCTTTTCTAAAGGAGGGTATGCAAGTGTTCCTACTGTCCTTGCAGCACGTGTTCTAGGTATTCCAGTAATTGTGCACGAGTCAGATGCTCGACCGGGCCGAGCCAATAAACTTGGAGCGAAGTCCGCATATCGCATCGCGATCTCATTCCCAAGTACCGCCGGGTTCTTTCCCAAAAAGGTGCAGTCTAAAATTGCGCTTACCGGTATTCCTATCCGTAAACGGCTGCAGGCAACACACCAGAATGCAGCAACCTTTCCGGGGCTTGATGCTTCAGTCCCAACCGTTCTTATCCTGGGCGGATCATCAGGCTCGCGTCGTATTAATGATTTGATCCTTGATGCACTTCCTGACTACGTCTCGTTTGCAAATATCATCCACCAAACAGGAAAGGATGAGTTCAAGGAAGTTGAAGCTACAGCTCCAGTGATTCTTGAGGGGAACCCTCATAAGGAGAGGTACCATCCATTTCCATATCTTTCAGCAGAATCACTCGGTCAGGCTGCAGCATCAGCAACCGTTGTTATTTCACGAGCGGGTGCCACCGCAATTGCTGAGATTGCACTGTGGGGCAAGCCATCAATCCTCATTCCAATACCGGAGAGCATCAGTCACGATCAACGAACGAATGCATACGAGTACGCTCATACAGGAGCTGCAGAAGTACTTGAAGAGGCTAATATGTCCTCACACGTACTCGCGTCTGAAGCTCGACGCATAAGCACAGACCCTGCGGTTGCCAATACAATGGGTGCAAAGTCAGCTGCGTTTGGTAACCCTGAAGCTGCACGACTCATTGCACAGGAGCTGCTTAACATTGGTCGTACTCATGAGCCAGATACAGAACACCATGGTTAAGACCCGCATCGCACCATCTCCAACAGGTTGGCTCCATATCGGTACTGCTCGTACCGCACTTTTTAACTATCTGTATGCAAAGCGTCATGGCGGACAGTTTGTTATACGTGTCGAGGATACGGATCGAGAACGAAGTACTAAAGAGTTTGAAGACAATATTCTTGAAGGACTTGCGTGGCTTGGTTTAACTCATGACGAATTTGTACGTCAGAGCGAGCGACTTCCACGACACATTGAAATACTCGAGAAGATGATTGCTGAAGGCCATGCGTACGTATCGGAAGAACCAAGCAAGGCAGACGAGTCTAAGACAGTGTCAGTCGTGCGACTCAAGAATCCTGGGAAGGACGTTACATTTACTGACGAAATTCGAGGAGAAATTACCTTTAATACAACAGAGTTGGGCGACACGGTGATTGCTCGCGCTATAGATGACCCCCTCTACCACTTAGCGGTAGTGGTAGATGATATGGACATGGAGATAACACATGTCATTCGTGGCGAAGATCATATTTCAAATACTGCGCGCCAAATACTTATCCAAGAGGCGATTGGTGCTCCTCGCCCTGTGTATGCACACCTTCCACTGATTCTAGGCTCAGACCGCTCGAAGCTTTCGAAGCGTCATGGAGCAACATCCATCAATGACTACCGAGATGAAGGATTCCTCCCAGAAGGATTCATTAACTATCTTGCGCTCTTGGGCTGGAGCACGGGTACCGATGAAGAAGATTTCTCACTTGAGGAACTCTCTGCACTGTTTGACTTAGATGGAGTACATAAAGGGGGTGCTATGTGGGATCGCCAGAAGCTTCTTGATGTTAACCAGCGCTGGATGCGCAAAGAGACGGATGTAAACTATATCGTCAAAGGAAATCTACAGGCTCCCGATCAAGATATTCTGAGAATGGCAGTACCTCTTCTGAAGGAACGCGCCAAAACCTTCTCTGAGGCCCAAGAGCTTCTTAACGGGGAACTTGCATGTCTCTTTACTGCGCCGACACCAGACAAGGACCTCCTACTCTCAAAGGGTTCTGATGTTTCAATGCACTTAGAAGCGCTATGTGAAGTGCTCAGCACCCTCTCTGGCGAACAAACAGCCGAGAGCGTAAAAGAAACACTCATGCCGTACGCAGACAGCATTACTAAAGAAGACGGTGGACGAGGTGCTGCTCTGTGGCCATTGCGCTATGCACTGTCTGGCCTTGAACGCTCTCCGGACCCATTCACTCTCATTGCTATCCTCGGTCTTCATGAATCAGCTTCGCGAGTACGGACTGCTCTTGGTATACTGCAAGCATGATGCAGCGCGTTCTTGTACTAAGCTTTCTTTTTCTCACTCTTCTTGTTGTCGGTAGGGACATAACGCCACTCGTATATGCACAGGCAACTCCTGAGCAGATTAAGTCACAAATGGCAGAGCGCTCAAACCAAATCAAAGACTTGGAAGCTGAGATTGCCTCATTCCAAAAGCAGCTCAACACTCTAGCAGGACAAAAACAGACTCTACAGTCAGCTATAAAGACACTCGATATTTCGCGCTCTCAGTTACAGGCGCAGATAAACTTAACGGAGAAGAAGATTTCAGCAGCAAACCTCAAGCTCGAACAGTTGGGATTCGAGATTATGGACAAAGAGGAGGTAATTGAACTTGACCGGAAGACCTTAGCCAAATCTATTCGAACGATGAGCACTGCAGGGGATGTATCCCTCATCGAGCAGCTCTTTGCAGCTGACACGCTTTCAGAGGCGTGGGAGGCAGCTGACCAGATGAGCGCACTGAACCAAGCACTTCGCACAAATATGAGTGTGCTGGCAGAAGCTAAAGATGATCTTAAGGATCAAGAACAGGAGGTGAATGCGACACAGCAAGAACTGATTGGGTTGCGAACAACTCTGACAACAGAAAAGAAGGGCCTCGATATTAACCGTCAGGAGCAGCAAAAACTCCTCGCGCAGACTCAAAGCAAGGAAAGTGAGTATCAGGCTCTCATCGCACTGAAGCAACAGCAACGAAAGCAGTTTGAGGCTGAGCTCTCGGCCCTAGAAGATAGCTTGAATGTGGCGGTGGATTCATCCCGCATTCCAAGTGCAGGCTCAGGTATTCTTCGTTGGCCATTCTCAGACGCTTTTATGCAAACCTGTAAAGGTAAGGCTGGGGCATTGGGTAACTCCTTTTGTATAACGCAGTACTTTGGTACTACGGCCTTCTCAACACAGAACCCACAGGTGTATAACGGTGGGGGACATAACGCAGTAGACTTTGGTGTGCCAATCGGTACCCCTGTTCAAGCTGCACTGGCAGGTACCGTACTTGATACCGGTAACACTGATGCAATCCCAGGCTGCTATTCATTCGGTAAGTGGGTAGTAGTAAAGCATGCCAACGGTCTTGCCACACTCTATGCCCACCTTTCAAACATCCAAGTATCACCTGGCCAAGCAGTATCAACTGGAAGTGTCGTTGGATACTCAGGAATGACCGGATATGCGACTGGCCCACACCTCCATTTCGGTGTATATGCCTCACAAGGTATCCAAATTATGACGCTTGCTGCGTATCGAGGAGCAACAACACCGTGTGCCAATGCCAAGAAGCCAGTGGCTCCAAAAGAGGCATATTTGAACCCAATGTCGTATCTGTAGGGTTCGTGAATCTCTTATTTTATATGGCTTATTTACTGGTTTTCTAAGCCTTTTACTATTGACAAAAGGTCAAAAAGGTATTGACAAATAGGGGGTGGGGTGCTAGTCTAGCGAGACGCGGGGTTGCCTCTTTTGGTAACCCCGCGTGACTATGAACCCGATTTTACTAGTAGGACTTATGTCTTACTTTGCTTTCTCTAATAGCGCTGCGGTACCTACGACTGATCCCATAACCAGTGGATCACAAGAGAGTACCAAAGTGGCGATCCTCGAAGCCCCAGCCCAAAAGGATCTTCCGCGCTATACGGTGCACGCCACCGCGTACAACGCCGTGCCGGCTCAGACGGATGGAAATCCTATGATTACCGCAAGTGGTGCTTATTCTAACCCTGAAGTTGTAGCCGCTCGATCTCGCGATCTTGCAGCAGAGCTACCCTTCGGTACAGTTATTGCCCTCGAACGAACAGGTGGAGATTCCTCTACATGTGGATTCGGTAAGGTAGAGCACCTCATCGGCTACCGCGTCATTGCTGACACGATGCATGCACGCATGACGAATAAGATTGACGTTCTTCTCGATCAACACGACACTGTTGCGTTGAACGGAAAGGAGTACAATCCAGGCATCGTGTTCGGAGTATGTGATGAAGTTACTATCCGTGTTGTTGGTAAAGTCGACATCAAGGATATCCCTTCAACGCAGGCTGAGCTCCAAGAGCTCTTCGCAGGCAATCAGCTTGCACTTCGTTAAAAAGAGTTAGTACTTGATACTACAGAAAACACCCCCGACCATTGAGTCGGGGGTGTTTTCTACGGTAAGAGGTAGGGAGATGAGCCGTCTCTATATATACTAGACCTATGAAACGTACATTCCTTATCCTTGCCGTGGCAACGCTCGTCGCAAGCACACCTTTTTCAGCGTATGCAGCAAACACTACTAGTCTCGAAGTGTCAGGGTGGATTCCATACTGGCGCGTAAAGGAGGGGACTGCAGACGCTCGAAAGCATCTATCTCAGCTCACAGAGATTAATCCATTTGCATACAGTGTTAAAGCTGACGGAACCCTGTACGACAATATGAAGATTGGCGGCAAAGACTGGCAGCGACTCTTTAAGGATGCTCGAAAGAAGGATGTACGCATTATCCCGACCATAATGTGGTCAGATAGTGCCAACATCCATGCAATTCTTTCAAATCCAGCGAAGCGAGCCGCACACATCAAGGCTATTGTTGCCATGGTTGAAGAGAATGATTTCGATGGTGTTGATATTGACTACGAAAACAAGAAGGCTGAGACCATTAACTATTTCTCAGTATTCTTAAAGGAACTTGATGCGGCGCTTCAGACTCGACTACTCATGTGCACTATCGAGTCACGCACACCACTTTCATCTCGATATACCAACCCACCTGCCACCATGCAGTATGCAAACGACTTTGTTGAGATAAACAAGTACTGCGACCGTGTACGCATGATGATGTATGACCAGAGTACTATCGATATCAAACTAAATGCAGCCGCAGATGGTCCATACACACCACTCTCAGATGTTGCGTGGGTTGAAAAGGTGGTAGGGCTTGCCGCACAAGATATTGCAAAGGATAAACTAGTTATCGCCGTGCCAACGTATGGCTATGAGTTTGAACTCACGCAGACTGGTAGCCGATACACATACAAGAAGCTATGGTCATTTAACCCAAAGTACGCCACTGATCTCGCCAAGAAATATCGCGTGAAGCCAGAGCGAAACGGTGCAGGTGAATTGAGCTTTGAGTACACACCAAAGAAATCAACGACAACCAACATCGTGTGGTGGAGTGACGCTGTTGCCATTGGACAGAAAGTGGACCTCGCCAAGCGTCTTGGCGTTCGTGGGGTCGCACTGTTTAAGATTGATGGGAGTGAGGACA
>JAHJIK010000059.1 GCA_018823385.1 Patescibacteria group bacterium
AGTACAGGTTGCCATTGTACGCGGTAAAGCGCAGGCAGATCGACGTGAAGATATAAAACGTCAGGATGCTAATCGCGAAGCCGATCGTGCAATGAAATCTCGAAAGCTCGCCTAGAGCGCACCTTATTTGATAAGATGCTTTCCAGGGGGGCGACCGGCTTTGACGGTCTGCTCTTTGACACACGTGCGACGCGGTGGAAGCTTGGTTACCACCTAAATCTAACAAGCACTCAAACCTGCCAAAACAGCTTTTGCAGGCTCAAAAGTATCACCGTATTTTACGGCTGACGCTTTTGGGTTCGCATACGCTCGAGCGTAAGCTCGCGTAGCGACGTCTTCTCTTTCGCGGTTCCCGTAGCGCATTGAGAGGGCGGAATCTTCTAGGGGATCGGTGCCTGCATGCCGGATGCAACGTACTTAAACTACTCGGCTAGATAGTGATGGTTTCGCTCCTGTTCCTACATCATTGTTTAAACTTGAACATGGAGCTATGCGTCGTAGACTCGTGGTCAAATACAGATTCGGACGGGAGTTCGACTCTCCCCGCCTCCACATCTTGGGATTCCTTGGCCGGAATCTGCTCGAATAGCGCTAAAAGTAAAGACTTTTGCGGGGTTTCAAAACCGAATTTCGGGTGGAAGGCCAACTTCTCCGCAAAGACTAGTTTCAACACTAGTCTTTTTGCGTGTATATCGTCTTTCATCCATATGTTTATTGGGTTTTGTAGAAAAGCCATTACAACTTCTAGGGCGGTTTCAAAACTAACGGTACTCGTTCCTAGTTCTTTCAATTTTTCTTGTAGCAGTGCGGCCTCCCTGTTTGATTTAATGATCTGCTCTTCGTAAACGCGGATGAGGGAATCGTCTACAGCGCGAACTATTCGACTTGAGAGCGTATCCACTTCTGAACGAATCTGCTGCAGGCGCTTTTCTAGCCCCGAATGACGATTGGTTATGGTTGCCATGCGCTTACCCCACAGATCGAGGAGGACTGCCTTTGCCAGTTGTGTAGCGGAATCGTTTGGGCAAACAGAGCGGAGTAGTTTCTCGAACTCCTGATCCACAAAATTACCATTTGAGCCCTTGTTGTAACGTTCACAACTGGGGGTTTTGCATCTGTAGTAGCGATATCTATCTCCATGTCTGTTCCGACTCCAACTTGCGGTCAGCGTTCCTTCGCAGAATGGACATGTTAGAAAACCTCTCAGAACAAACTCTATGCGGTCATCCTTTCTTGCTCGGACTTTGTATTTTCCATCGAGCTTGCTCTGAACCTTCTCAAATACTTCCAAGCTCACAATTCCCTCGTGTTGTGCCTTACGCCTGGACACCTCCCATTCCAACCGCTCAATGTACCCGGCATAAATTACCCTCCTAAGAAGACGTGTTACGCCCTCCACGTAAACCGACTTGCCTTGTGGACCACCCTTATAACCAGATGTCCGCAAGAAGTTCACAACCTCTGTGAGGGTACCGAAGCGTTCCGATGCATATCCCTCAAAAGCTTCGCGAATAAGCGACGCATTGGGCTCGTACGGCACGAGCAACTTGCCGTGTAGTGAATTGTTAGTAAACCTATATCCGGGCGGAGGAAAAAATGGCCAATATCCCTTTTCAATTCTTGCCTTCATTTTTTGAATGACCTGTCGCCGATTCTGTTTGCGTTCGAGCTGTGCCGCGCCCATTAAGACCGTTTCAACAAACTCTTCCTCATCAGAATCTCCTAGCTTGATATTCGGACTCTCTAGTCTTACTCCTCTTGCCTTGAAGGCTATTCTGAGTTTTGCAAAGAACAACGAGTCACGCGCTAGTCTTTTCAAATCATCAAAAATCACGACGTATGTACGGTGAGGGAACTTATCAAGATGCGCAAACAAAGAAGACATTCCTGGCCTCTCCATAAAATCTCCGCCGCCGGTGTAGCTGTCCCTGAAAACATCTTCAACGTTATACCCACTGGCTTTAGCGAACTCACGGCAACGATGTTCCTGACTATCAAGACCGTGTCCTTCTGTCGCTTGTCGTTCCGATGAAACTCGACAATAGATCAAGGCCTTTGGAGAGGTGGCGTCATTCATATGCAGGACAGAGACTATCTGAATCAAAGATATTATCGAGCACGCTTTCCCCAAGTACGTACAAAGCATCACGCACACCCTCAATTTGAGCGTCCGACATGAGCTCGACTTCTTTGCCGAGTATCTCTCTACACCTTTCTAGTGAGATTCTTTCCACTCACTTATAAAACCGTAAGGTCCGTGTACTCTGCACCTACCCGCTTGAGTTAAGCGACATAAGAAACTCCCCTATTTTGGGAGCTCCATAGAAACAATCAGGACTTGTTAACGGGTACAGAGTATGTCGAGACTACGGGGTGTACCCCTTGGGTACCCGCAGCAAGATTTTTCCCGCACAATAGGAGCCTGTATCTCTACTTTGAATCAAGTCTGTGCCAGGAACACCGAATTGTTCGCCAATCTTCTTACGAAGTTGCCCGACGGTGGTACGTATTCTTTTTGGGTTCGAACCTACCTTTTCGCCTATCTTTGCTGCCGACATGTACCCTCCATGCTTTGCGAGGTAATACACTGTCTTATGTCTGATCGAACCGCGCTCAATTGAATACGGCTGCAAATCACTATCTACCAGGTACAAATTGCCATCCTCATCTAAAGCAAAGGCATGTCGTCTCTCCTCTTTCTCTACTTCTGCTAGCTCCACCTCCTTCTCTGTTATGTACCGCTCTAGTTTTTCTGGGTCATTCATCTTAATAAGAATCCAGTCTGCCGGGTCATTGTCACCATCCAGAAACTTAATCTCAGCGTGAAAATCAGGAGCAAGTTCGTCCTTCATCCTTTCTACTGCAGTTTGCAAAGTACCCGCACCGCCCAGCAATGGATTGAAATCTACCAACTCATCTCCAAAGGCACTGACACTTTTAGTTCCCGGTTCTCTCCTAAAAAGCTCCTGAGCGAGTTTTGCAATCAGCAATTTGCGTCTCACGTGCTTTTCCATCGAGTCGATCTCTCTCATGTCTACTATCGTAGGCTTTTTGGTAGCGATTACCAGCCAAGAATTCTAATTTCTGATATGCTCCATCCAGGCATTAGTGCCTGCAGTAAACCTTCACTAAGCTCGCCCAGCTCGCACTAGCATAAACTTTTTATGAAAAAAATCCTGGATTTTGCTCTTAAAGCTTTGTCGCCTACTATTTTAGTAACGATTATAGCTATTTTAGTTGCTTTTCATTATGACAGCGTATCTGATCTGCGATCCGACTATAACGAAAGGATTAGTGCTATTGAGAGAGAAAAAGACGACGCAATAAATGAAAGGGATTTGTATTTTAACTATTTGGTTAATACTCCCGGCTCTCTAGTACTGCTTCAGGATGAAGTAAACAAACAGAAACAGAAGAATTTCGATTTAGAGCAAAAGATTGCTGACTTGCCTGAATTATCCAATG
>JAHJIK010000060.1 GCA_018823385.1 Patescibacteria group bacterium
ATAAGCATACTGCCGATAAGTACCACTACGTTATCAATGACTACACCGAATGCAGCCATAGCTATCGAGAGGGTCACGAGGAGAAAGAAATCTCGACGCGGGGACGCATTTTCAATAATGGTGTGTATGGCAGCTGTTTTGTCCTTTTCAGCTACGCTGGCAAATAGTTCAAACATGTCTTGCAGTATACCCCTTTCGGAGTGCTAAACTAAACCTATTGTTAATATAAAGAATTACTCATGAAAAAATGGATTATTGGTGCGGTAGTAGTTATTGTGCTCGCAGCTGCAGCTTGGTATTTCTATGACCAGAAGATGGCTGAAGCATCTCTCGTAACAGATGAGAATGCTGTTCTCGTTGCTGACCAGCAGCCTGGAGATGAGACCGTTGTAAGCTACGCAAAGCTTTCAAAGCCTGGATACGTTGTAGTGTACTCAACTGAAGCAAACGGAACAAAGACTGTTCTTGGTAGCAGTGACCTCCTTACTGCAGGCGAGCACCGAAACGTAAAGGTCCGTCACACAGGTGGAACTTCTATCAATGGCTCTGTTGTGACTGCAACTATCGTTGCTGACGATGGAGACGGCTCATACTCAGCTGAAACTGATACTGAAGTAGTTTCAGAAGATTCAGCCGCTGTCTCTAATGATGCTGAACTGGACACTATGATGTCTGACGAGGATCTTGCGGTAATGCTTGATGAGGCAGGATACGACGTATCTGCTGAAATGTCAGAGGACACCATGGTGGAAGATGACACTATGATGTCTGACGAGGAGACAATGGAGTCATCCGACGAAGAAATGATGGAGGATGAAACAGCTCCAGCAATGGAGGACACCACTTCTTCTACCGTAGAAGTGCAGGTTGAGGGAGAAGCAGAGATGATGCAGTAGAAAAACCCAGAACAAACAAAAAGCAGCCTGCTTGGGCTGTTTTTTGTTTGTTCACCTACACTTCACATCATTGGGTATACTGTAGTAGTAACCCTTACACATATATTTGATACTCATGACTAAAGAAACTCGAACTGCCTGGACCGTAGCTGTTGTTCTCGGCATTCTCGTTATCATCCTGCTTGGCGTGCTTGCCAGAGGTTGGTACGAGAAGAACCACAATCTAGGAAATGTCCTTCAAGACAACAAGAATGCACTTGTAGAGCAACGAATGCAGCTCCGTGAAGCCTGCGCTCATGAGGCATCAGGCCCAACCGAAGAGTGCCAAAAAGCCCTTGAAGACCTCTCAAATCTACTTGTAGACTTCGGTCAGGAGATACGAGACCTTCAAAAGGCCACTACAACTGACATTGGAGGCCAATAAAGCACGGTTTTACTTGATATAGGGGCTCTCGCGTGGTATTGTCTACCTACATTGGCTACTGAAAAGATTCGCATAAATCGAGAGATTCGTTCGCGTGAACTACGCGTAATTGGCGCTGAGGGAGAAAACCTCGGTGTTATTACGTTAGATGAGGCCCTAAAGGCAGCTGAGGTAGCAGGTCTAGACCTCATTGAAATCTCGCCAAACGCCCGCCCGCCGGTTGCGAAAGTCATGGATTATGGTAAATTTCAGTACGAGCTGAAGAAACGAGAAAGTGCCGCCCGATCTAAGGCCAAGGTCTCTGAGACCAAGGAAGTACAGATAAAGGTGGGTACTGGAGAGAACGATATGCGCTTGAAGGCCAAGAAAGCAGCTGAATGGCTGGAAGAAGGTCACCGAGTACGTATCGAACTCTTCCTCAAGGGCCGATATAAAGGAATGGATGAAGCCTTCCTTAAAAATCGGCTTGAGAAGTTCATGCTTTTGATACCGTATGCGTACAAGATCGCGGAACCAATAACCCGTGCACCGAAAGGATTTGCTGGTATATTGGAACGAGACACTAAAGCTACGACAGCCAAGAGTGCACCGAAAGAGACCAACCCTGAACAACATGAAAACAAATAAGTCATACTCTAAGCGAATACGCATCACCAAGAACGGCAAGCTAATGGCTCGTCACCCTGGTCAGAACCACTACAACGGACTTGAGTCTGGTGGTGAGAAGCGCAACAAGGCAGGAGAGCAAATCATGAATGTTACGTCTCGCATTCGACGTCGTTTCCTATCGTATTAATTTTATATAACTGATCTACCATGTCTCGAGTAAAAGGAGGAGTTGTTGCTGCTAAGAAGCGCCGAAACATATTGTCTCGCGCTAAAGGATACCGAAACGGACGGTCTACTAAGGTACGTCTAGCGAAGGAATCTCTTGTACACGCAGGTCAGAACGCTTTTGCACACCGTAAGGACAAGAAGAACAACTACCGACAGCTTTGGATTGTTCGCCTTAATGCTGCAGTACGTGAGAATGGCTTTAAGTCATACAGCACATTCATCGCAGCCCTTAAGAAGGCAGAGGTAGCCCTCGACCGAAAGGTTCTATCTGAGATTGCTCAGAAGCACCCAGAGACTTTCACAAGAATTGTAGAGAAAGTGAGCTAACCACTCCCCTTCTAGTAAAAAGCCCCGGATACCGGGGCTTTTTACTATTTAGCACTAACAGAAAACCCACCGAAGCAGGCTTTCCTCTTTGGTGGGTTCGATTTAACCGACGAGTTCTCCTTCCATCGAAATGGTAGCGAACTCGTCATTATCTTCTGGGCAATAGGGTCCGTGGAATCCCTCATATCCTTCGAGCGCTTTTTTCGCCCGCTTGAAGAGGGAGGACTTTTTGTAGACCCTATCCCCGAGATCGTCCTTGACTGAGACCACCACAATCCGCTGTTTACTGGCGCCGAGAACGCCACAGCTGATGCACCGCAACGAAGGCTCAGGAGTATCGCAATAAAACTCAGCCTTAGCCACTAGCTCAACTACCTCCTTTCCATTGGGACTACGCAGACCGAACTCAATTCGTGACATGTGTATCTCCTTGATTCAAAAGGTCGTTCGAAAGAATATTATACTATATTCAGTAGAATGTCAACTACACCTTCTTCACCCCCTCTTTCGTAATCTCCCATGTCTCGTCCTGTGTAGGGACAATAGCCTTTACACCCAAGAACCCATGAATGCGTTGAGCGAGGAATCGAGCGGATGCAGGCTCACCAAGGGCCACAAAGAAGGTTTTGGTCCTTGGAAGTGCTTTCTTAGCATATTCAAGCAATCCGTCCCTATCTGCATGTGCTGACCAGCCCCCAAACATCTCCACAGTGGCGTTTACGGTCACATCACGACCATCCAGCCGAACTGACTTGGCACCGTCCACCAGACGCCTTCCAGGGCTTCTTGGAGCCTGATATCCAACCACGAGAAGAGTCGTATGCGGATCTGGCAGATACAGGGCTTCATGCTTCCCTATTCGCCCTCCGTGACTCATACCGGCACCAGCAATGATGATCTTGCTACCCTTGGTCTTTCGTATTGATTCAGACTCTTCGCGGTCACGGGTCATTGAAAGGAATGGAAACCTAAAGAGACTTCCCTCTTTAGCGAGCTCTGTCTGTACCCCATTCTTAAAGTATTCCTTTGCCCACTTCTCATATACTTCCGTCACCGCAATAGCGAGTGGCGAATCGAGATACACCGGAATCTCTGGAATCTCTTTTGCTTCCATAAGGTTTGAAAGCTCGTACAGCATTAACTGCGTGCGCTCCATTGAGAAGGCTGGGATAAGAACCACGCCATCCTTCGCGACCGCTTTGTTGATTGCATCTCGAAGACGATCAACGCGCACGTCCTTTGTATCGTGCAGACGGTCTCCATATACACTTTCGATGACCATAGCATCTGCGTCAGGTACCGCAACAGCATCTGGCAGGAGTGGTGTTGGTGAGTTTCCAATGTCTCCCGTTAGAGCAAGGGTCGTACCATCCTCATCTGTTAAACGCACTGATCCTGAACCAAGAATGTGTCCAGTGTTGCGGAGTATTGCTGAAATACCTGGTGCTGCTTCCCACTCCTTGTTGTATGGAACTAGCTCAACGAGGTCTAGTAACAGATTGAGGTCTTTCTCATCATATAGTGGAGATACTTTAATTTTCTTAGCCTCTTCGGCAAGAATGTGTACGCTGTCACGGAGGATTAGCTCCATAAGGTCACGTGTTGGCGGTGTCATGTATACCTTTCCACGGAATCCTTCTCGCACTAATTTCGGAGCGCGCCCAATATGGTCGAGGTGTGCGTGCGTAATGATGAGTGCATCAACTTCTTTTACATCGTATGCAAATGGCTCATACATGCACTCCTGACAGAAATCTCTGCCCTGCTCCATACCGCAGTCAACTAACACTTTCCCTTTAGTGCCTTGGACCAGGAAGTTAGATCCGGTAACACTCTCAGCACCACCGTAGAAGGTTAGTTTGAACGCCATATTGTGTATCGAGCTAGTATATAAATAGTTGTTGCACCTAATGTCCCTATCAAGAGATCGAGACTCGTATCAAATGCGTAGTTTGCCTCACGCGGAGACCCAATAACCACCTCAAATACCTCCCATCCGATCACCACTGCTGCAAAGGCTGCCATATAGAGCCGTGGTCGATATCGCATTATGAGAGCAACAGCAAGCGCCCCAATCGCAAGCCCTCCTAGATAATGCATAGGAATATCAAACCAGACAAAGCGCCAATACAAGGAGTCAGCGAGCGCCCAGTGCTGAAGTCCCGCAACGATTGAAGCGAGAATGAGTGCAAGAAAAAACCATCGTGTACGCATTAGAAATACTCTAGCATGCAAACGAATACAACCCGGAATAAATTCCGGGTTGTATTCGAAGCTGCCGCTCTGTGGCAACTTTCGTAGGCCACGTGGGTGTCCGCACCGCGTTCGTTAGACTATAAAAGTGCACCCGAACGCGTGGATATAAGACTCCCGAGATATAAGCAAGTTGCATTTTAAGCGACAGCTTCCAGACCAGTATACCGTTCCGTATAAAAAGAAAAAGGAGGCCTCCGCTGTGGGCGGAGGCCTCTCCCTTCAAATCCGTCTGCACATAGTCAGACACGCAATGCGAATCGGAACAAGTTCATCAGGAAGCAGCACTCGTGTTGAATATTTTCCTGCACGATCTTTTTGAAACAGAACTATGCAGGCTTCGCCATCATATTTGAAACACGCCATCATCTGAGCGACTGACTCGCCCTCCTGTTGCAGAGCAAGTTCAACTGCGGCAAACGAAATTGGACTGCACTCGCTCAAAATCAGCAGTGTATCTGCAACCGTACGCTCTTCACATGTCATGTGAACGTGAAGTGCTCCGGGCGGCAAATCTGTTTCCTCAATTTTTCCAAACTGATTGCGAGCGGCTTCACAGAACAAATTGTATGGAACAAGTCCACCAAGGCTCTTAACGGCACCGCCTTTGGCGCCATTATGATTGAAGCCGACGACAAAACGAAATCCGCTATTTTTTGCTTCTGTTTGCACGGTATCTCTCCCCAATATGTGCACCTGTATTTCACCCTAAAACACCTGGCTCAAAAAAGCAAAACCCCGCGGTGTGCGGGGTTTTGCTTTTTCTTTATTCAAGAATGCCGTCTAGATTTACGTCGTAGAGAATCTGATCTCCGATAAGTCGATAGTCTAGTACCTCATCCTCAGAAAGCCATAGTTTGATTTCAGTCTCAGCATTTTCAGGAGTATCTGAACAATGGATAAGGTTACGCACTGCACGATCATCAACAGCTGTAATAGCGTATGAGTCGATAGTGTAGTCTCCACGGATAGTACCCACATCAGAGGTACAAGGCTCGGTTGTACCAGTAAGCTTTGTTACCACACCAACAGCCTGGTTACCCTCCCATACCATCATAACTACCGGACCTGCTGTCATGTACTTCTCAAGAGCACGGATGATGTCCTTACCGTACTCGATAGGCTCTTTGTCTACCGGAAGACCTGCAGCAGCACGTTCAGCTGCGATGTTCGTTCCCTTCTTAAGGAACCATTCATCATCCTTGTTGTAGTGCTTCCAAATCTTATCCGCCTGTGGCACGGCAAGCTTCAATGCCACAAGCTTTAGGCCTGTGCGCTCGAAACGCTTAATGATTTCTCCAACGAGTGAACGCTGAATACCGTCTGGCTTGATGATAACGAACGAACGCTCTTTTTTAGGGTGTGATGACATGTGGTTGTAATAAAAAATCGCCGTTGGCGCTTATATAGTGGGAGTATAAACGAAAGTAGCGTAAAACGCTATTACTCGTTCGGTCGACGAGTAAGAACAATTGTCTCCTTTTCCTCAACGAGAATAGTGTGCTCGAAGTGGGCGCTGCGAGATCCATCACGAGTTCGGTACGTATATCCGTCTGGTGCGATAGTGACACCAGCCTTTCCTTCGTTTGCGATTGGCTCAAGAGCAAGAACCATACCGACTTCAATTTCTACACCAGTTCCGGGACGACCTGCGTTAGCAATGTATGGTTCTTCATGTACGTGCTCACCTACGCCATGTCCTCCCAATATCTTTACCACCGCAATGCCAGTGCCTTCAAATGTCTTTTCAATTGCGTGTGAAATATCCCCTGTTCGGTTACCAGGTCGGGCCACCTCAATGGCGTTCTCAAGGGCAAGACGTGTTACGTCCATGAGCTTATATGCATTCTTGTCAGTCTTTCCAACAGGAACGGTAATAGCGGAGTCAGAAATGAATCCTTTGTGGGTAAGGCCTAGGTCGAGTGACACAATATCTCCTTCTTTAAGAACACGATGCCCTTCGTTTGGAATACCATGTACCACCTCTTCGTTTATTGAAAGACAGAGAGCTGCAGGGAACGGACGATCAGCTCCTTCAGGTGTGTAATTAAGGAACGCAGGAACATCTCCTCCGTCAGTTATAAGTTTCACTGCGTAGTCTTCAAGCTCTTGCGCTGTTACGCCCGGCTTTACTATCTTTGCCAGCTCCTCAAGCACGACACCAAGACGGCGGCATGATTCAATTATTCCCTCACGTTGTGCTGCTGTTTTAACAATCATGACTTTTTAAGTGTGTTCTCAATGGCGAGTGCCACCTCTTCTGGGGTCTGTTCCCCATCGATATCTACAACTCGTCCGCAACCACGGAAGAATTCAAGAGCAGGTCCCGTCTCTTCAGTGAAGAGGTTGAGGCGTTCTGTAATTTTCTCATCTGCATTACTGTCTGGACGATCCTCAGTCTTTCCGCGAAGAAGCATGCGGCGACGCACTTCGTCTTCAGACACTTCTAGGTTAATCACCTTTAGGTCTCGGCCGAGCCAGTCGATAATATCGCAGAGGTGACGAGCCTGGCTTTCAGTACGTCCGAAACCTTCGCAGATAACACCTACGTGAGAATCAAGCTCGAGCAGTCCACTTTCAAGAAGGTAGTCGGCAAACCAGTTCGGAAGGAGCCGTCCTTTGTCATACATCTCACGAACACGAGGAGAGAATGGTTCGTTTCCATCACGAATCTCTTTAATCAGATCTCCTGATGATAGACGAATCCAGCCAAGCTTTTCAGCCAGGAGTTTTGCCTGCGTTCCCTTTCCAGAACCAGGGCGCCCAATAAGCAGCACGATGTTTGTTTTTTCAACTCCCATATATGTTAGATATACACTGTATCAAAATTCCTGTTAACTAGCATGTATTGCATCCCGAATGAGGTTTGCAAAGGTTTCTTTCGCAGTCTCGATCTCACCGGAATGATTAGAGATAACGATATCCGCTTCATCTTTATACGTCATCTCGTCCTCGTATCGCTGCTTTCGCTTAGCAATCTCCTCGTCAGTAATCGGTGCCCGTGCACGAATACGCGCTTCGAGCTCCTCCCAGGGCCCAGCATCGATAAACACCACTTTCACCTGTTCTGCGGGAAGAAGTGCCCGCGCCTGCCGCACACCCTGCACCTCCATTTCAGTGAAGAGAACCTTTCCTTCAGCAAGTGGGACAATTACAGTTTCTTTAAGAGTCCCATAGAAGTTGCCGCTAAATTCAGCCCACTCTAGGAACTCACCCTTCTCCACCATTGCGGTAAAGGTATTCTTATCTACAAACGTGTAGTGTGAGTTCTCAATTTCAGATGGACGCCGATCGCGTGTCGTGAAAGACGGAGGAACGAGCACGTCAGGAAACTGCGCAATAACATGCTTCATAAGCGTGCTTTTGCCGCTTCCAGTTGGGCCCATGACGATGAAGAAAGTTCCGTTCATATATATTGACTCTACCAGTAAGCAAAAACCCCCGGCAAGCGGAGGTGTTCTGCTAGTACTCGCGTAGCGACACTTGCGCGTCCACTTTGCGTACCAGATCGAGAAGTACCTGAACAGCAATGAGGAGTGCAGTTCCACCAACAAGGATGGCTGTGATACCTGTAATACCCTGGATGATGAATGGGATAACGGCAACGGTACCAAGGAAGAGTGCTCCGGGAAGTGTAATGCGGTTCACCACCTTTCCGATGTAGTTCTCTGTCTCACGTCCAGGACGTACGCCTGGAATAAAGGCACCTGACTTCTGAAGGTTATCAGCTACACGCTTTGGTTCAAATGTAATTGAGGTGTAGAAGTACGTAAACATCACCACAAGTCCGAAGTATACAGCGCCGTGTGACCATGGGTTTGCTGAGAATGCGGTATACCACGCGCTAGCAGTATCAAGACCACCAACACCAAGAGCCGCAAGACCGGTCAGTACCATCTGTGGAAGAAGGATGAGTGAAAGTCCAAAGATGATTGGAATAACTCCAGCCTGAAGAATGCGAATTGGAAGATAGGTAGCAGCTCCTGAGTTAAGGGAACGGCCTGAACGGGCATAGGTAATAGGTACAGAACGCTCAGCATCTGCCACCATCACAACTGCGTAAATTACCGCAATTGCCAGTAGAACGAATCCTGCGTATGACGGAATGTTTGCAGCAGTAGCGCTAAAGAGAGCCGCGGCAATGGCGCCCGGGATGCTTGCAACGATACCAGCAAAGATGATGAGTGATACACCGTTTCCAATACCGAACTCAGTGATAAGCTCACCGATCCACATAAGGAGCATAGAACCGGCAGCTACGAGGAATACGTTAACTGCAAACTCGAATGAGGTAAGACCAACGATAATACCCTGTGACTCAAGCAGTGAAAGGAATGCCACGCCTTGCAGAATTGCGAGTGGAATAGTTAGAAGGCGTGACCAGGTGATGAACTGGGTTCGTCCTGCCTCACCCTCTTCTGAGTACATTCGCTTAACTGCTGGGAAAATAACGGTTGCAAGCTGCATGATAATGCTGGCTGTGATGTATGGACCTACACCGAGCATCATGATTGAAAGCTGTGAGAAGCTTCCGCCTGAGAATACTGAAAGAAGTCCAAGGAACTGATTGTTCGCCATGAACTGTGAAAGACGCACCGGATCAACACCAGAAATTGGAATTACAGAAAGGAACCGGAATAGCGCGAGCGCTCCGATAAGGAATAGAATGCGGTTTCGAAGGACTGAGTCCCCGAAAATAAGACGCAGTTTTCGAAAGAAAGTGTTGATCATTGAATTAGAGAAGCGAACCTCCTGCAGCCTCAACCGCAGCCTTTGCAGTTACAGATGAAGAACAACCAGAAATTGAAAGCTTCTTAGTTAGTGTACCAGTTCCTAGGATTTTAACCGCAGGAAGTCGACCAGCTCGTTTAGCAACAATACCCTTTGAGTGAAGTACTGCAGGAGTGATAGTTGCACCAGCGTCAAAGTTCTCCTCAAGTGTGTTGAGATTTACTGGTACGTACTCAAGTACTGAAGCGCGTACAGTACGTGCACGGTTCTGTCCGTATCCACGTCGTTTTGGAATCTTCTTGATAAGGTCTCGCATCTCAGGACGGTTCTTGTGTCCTGCACGTGCGTTCTGACCCTTGGTACCACGACCTGAAGTCTTTCCACGAGTACCACCACGCCCTACACGGGTTGAGGTTACTCTCTTTGATGCTGGTTTAAGTGTGTTGAGCTGCATATTACTTTGACTGAAGCTTACGAAGAGCAGCTACGGTTGCGCGAGCAATAGTAAGCTTGTTCTTTGTACGAGTAAGAATCTTGGTGACAACGTTAGTAACGCCTGCGTGCTCAAGAACGATACGCATCGCACTACCCGCTACAAGTCCGCGTCCTGCTGATGGGATGATGGTAACGGTTGATGAACCGTATGTTGCTGTTACGTCGTGACGGATTGAGTTGTCTGACATAAGAGGCACCGTGAAGAGTGTCTTCTTAGCTGCACGAACTGCCTTGTCGATAGCAAGTGCTGTGTCTGCGCCCTTTCCAACTCCAACACCTACGCGTCCCTTCTGGTCACCGATAACAACGGTAGCGCTGAATGAGAAACGACGTCCTCCAGCCATAACACGAGCAACGCGGCGCACTTCAAGAGTAGCCTGCTCGAACTCGCTGCGCTCACGTGGAGCACGCTCACGAGGAGATCGGCCACCTGGACGACGTCCATCACGGCCACCACGACCACGGATTGCACCACGAGGATCAGCTGCTGGTGTAGCAGGCTGCTCAACAGGAGTTCCAGTCGCTGGAGCGTCTGTCTTTGGTGCTGTGTCAGTCATAGTCGTAGTGTCAGTCATAATATTAGAAAGTTAGTCCGCCTTCACGAGCAGCGTCAGCAAGTCCCTTAATCTGAGCTGCGTAGGTGTATCCTCCACGGTCAAATACCACGGTAGTGATGCCGGCAGCCTTTGCGCGCTCTGCAATAACCTTTCCAACAGCAAGTGCCTGCTCAGTTAGAGAGCCCTTGAACTCGCGGCCGTGTGCAGCAGCAATAGTCTTTCCAGCGATATCATCAATAAGCTGTACTGAAATGAAACGGTTTGAACGATATACCGCAAGACGTGGGCGCTCGGCAGTACCGTTGATACGTGCTCGAATACGTCGGTGTCGACGTGCGCGCTGCTCTGATTTTGTAAGTGTTTGAGTTGCCATAATGTTGTACTACACAGCCTTCTTACCCTGCTTACGACGGATGACCTCGTCGTCGTATTTAATTCCCTTACCTAGGTATGGCTCAGGCGGCTTCACTGCACGAATCTCAGCTGAGAACTGACCAACTTTCTGCTTGTCAGCACCTTCAACCGTAATGGTGTTCTTTACTACTGTCACGGTGATGCTTTCTGGCACCTTAAGGAATACCTGGTGTGAGAATCCTACGTTAAGAACTAGTTCGTCGCCACGTAGCTCAACCTTGTATCC
>JAHJIK010000061.1 GCA_018823385.1 Patescibacteria group bacterium
GGATATGCGTCCCGCGGGCTTTCTTCTTATATTTCTTTATAGCCAGATGACCACCAGCTTACTGGCCAGCGGCCGACGACCAACCAGCGGCCGCTTGAGTCATGACTAATCTGTGCGATGTAGAATTGGTCTTCGAGCTTATACAAACTTCTGATCTGGACGTTACCGACGACATGCACGGCCGTAAACTTTTGGCACGAGCCGTCGTTTAAGATATGCACCAGATCGGAAGGCTGTGTGTCGCCAATCTTACTAAACGAAATCGGGTGTAGTCGCTTCAGTTTTTTCAGATCAACCTCTTTTACATCGGCACAAGTAGCTGCTTTGTACGCGACCATCTTCTCCTCGTGCGCCACTACCTGCAACGCCAAGAACGAAACAGCGGCGGTTAGCGTCTTCACCATAGCCAGGTCAAGCAAAATAAATGCAGTGGACATGGCGACAAGGGCAGTCCGACGCTCAGAATGAACAATCATGGCAACCTCCCTGTTAGCCATTATCCTAATAATAGAACCATGGCCTGACGCAGAAAGGAAGCAACAAGACCCCTCCGATTGAAGGGGTCTTAATACAGGCGAAACTATTCACACCTGCTACTCATTTTGTCTCCCCACCGTCTAGGCACGGCAGCACAGCATTACGACGACCGGGAGTACCAGCACGGTGATGCCGTGAAGATACATCCCAATAGCGATAGTTCTATCGGCTTTTTTTGATAACATTTGAGTCCCCCTGTTCAGCCTGTACTACGGTAGTACAGGTGAGGACAAATAGCAAAACCGCCCCAGTCGGGGCGGTTTTGCTATTTCCTTACGCTGTAAGGTATGGGATGAGTCCCATGTATCGAGCTCGCTTGATAGCAAGGCTGATTTCTCGCTGCTTGCTAGCCGCAATTCCGGTACGCTTTCGTCCAAGAATCTTAGCGTGTGGATTAGTGAACTGTCGTAGGTATACAACGTCCTTATAATCTACAAACTTCTTGCTCTCTATCTCTTCTCGTTCTGATTGATATGCCATGATTGTTTATTTTAAAACTGCACTAAAAAGGAATGTCTTCCGGGTTGATCTCTTCATCTGGGTACTGAATTGAATCAGCGCCTGTGTCCTGCATTGGACCTGCATCGTTTGACTCAGGTGCCGCAGATGCAGCGCGAGGTGCCCCACCTGTTGGAGCCGCTCCTCCTGCCTGCGGACCGAACTGGAAGTTGTCGATAACAATCTCAGTACGGTACTTCTTCTGACCTTCTGAGTCCCATGAGCGAGTCTGGATACGACCCTCAACAAAGATTGGACGACCTTTCTTAAGGTACTGTCCGATTACTTCAGCCTGACGACCAAATGCTACTACGTTGTGGTACTCAACCTGCTCCTGCTGCTGTCCTTCCTTGTTACGGAATGAACGGTTTGTAGCAATCGCGAATGTTGCAACCTGCTGCCCTGATGGTAGTGCTCGTACCTCAGGATCACGTGTTAGGTTGCCGTATAGAAGTGCTTTGTTTAGGTACATATCCCGTATTATACCTCAACCTCCTTGAGTGCTGCGTCGAGCTCTGCATCTGCAGCCTGCTCCTCTTCAGCCTCTGAGTTCTGAGCCTGCGCTGCCTTTAGGAAGATCTCCTGCATCTCTGATGAGTGCTGAGCCTCCTCTTTTGAGGTACGTAGGTCGATGAATCGGATAATACGCTTCTCAGCATCAGCTGCTTCGATTACTGAAGCGTGCCCTTCTGCATTAGACTCGTATGCAATCCATGAGAAGAATGCATTGTTGAAGTCACGGCGTCCAGTTGTATCTGAGCGGTAGATTGTGTAGGCAAGCTGGATGTTCTGAGGCTCTCCCTCAGCCACAACCGTACCAACCTTGGCAATCATCTCTCGTACAGACTGGTATGTCTTTTTCACTTCTTCCTGAGGTAGTTCAGGGTCAAGGTGAAAGCCGAGTTCGTATACTCGAAGCTCACCAGAATCTGCTTCTAGCTCCATTTCTTCTCGCTCAAGGGCGGTTTCTTCTGTTCGTGCCATAGTGGGCGCATAGTAGCACGCTGATTTCAGGTGGGCAAGACGATGCCAAATACCCGAGAAGCGTTCTGGAGCATCGCCTCACGCACTATTTCAGGGTTTTCACCCCTAATTTCAGCTAATGCAGCCACAACCTCCTCTACCGCCATTGGATCGTTCCTAGTACCCCTTCTGGAGGCTGGAGCCACATATGGAGCATCAGTCTCTGATACTAGGTGTGTAAGCGGTATGGAGCGTATAGTTTCGTCATACTCTCTAGCAAAGGTGACCACGGCGGTATAGGACATAGTGAACCCAAGCATCACAAACTGAGCAGCTTCCTCCTTCCCTCCTACAAAGAAGTGGATGTCCCCTCGAAGCCTGTCTCCATGCTTCGTTTTATATTCCCCTAGGATAGCGATAAGGTCCTGATACGCATCCATCGTTCCTTTGGAGGGCCGTGCATGGATGATGAGTGGCAGATCAAGCTCAAGAGCCACATCAACGTGCTGTCTAAAAAGTACCTTTTGCTTCTCTTTCACCTCCTCAGGTTCTTCAGGGCGATAGTAGTCGAGACCGCACTCACCAATAGCAACCACCGTTGGATGAGCTCCTAGTTTTTTGTACACCTCTACATCAAACTCCTCGTCAGTATGGTTTGGATGTAACCCAACTGCAGCAAAGAGTGTCTCTGACTCTTCTGCAAGCTGAATAGCCTTTTGTGACGACGGGAGATCAACACCGACGACAATGCCGCCGATTCCTTTCTCCTGCATATGGCTGAGCAGCTCCACCCGGTCCTCATCAAATTGTGGGAATTGAATGTGTGCGTGAGCGTCGAAATACTTCATACCTAACCAAGACGTGGAAATAGATTCTCTGGTTTCTTGTTTGCTGATACTGCGGCAAGAATATGCTCTGATGTTTCTGGCATTACTGATGTAAGCAGCGTTGCCACTCGTCCAAGTAACGTGACAAGATGGGCGATATCTTTTCTCGCCTCTTCCGCCGTATCCTCCACCTTAATTTTCTTATACGGTTCCTGCTGTGTCATATACTCATCTCCTTCGCTCACAAGTGCGAACACCATATCCAAGGCTTCGTTAAACTTATACGCCTCTACTGACTCAATGAACGCAGGGTTGCTGTCACCCACATACGCAACAGGCTCCGACAGATGCTCCTCTGCAAGCTTCATGACACGCGCCACAAGGTTTCCTAAACCATTCACCATATTTGCGGTATACCACTCATCCATTCGCTCCCACGTCACATCGGTGTCCTCAAATGGATGTACGTGTCGAAGAAGCAGGTATCGTGTTGCCTCAGCACCGTATTTCTGCACGAGCTCATACGGACTAATCACATTACCTAATGATTTACTCATTCGCTGCCCTCCTGAGTTAATAAAACCGTGATAGAAGACGGTGTCAGTGTTCTTGATGTCAGCTGACATAAGCATTGCCTGCCACATAAGAGACTGGAAGCGAACCTGATCCTTTCCTGCAACCTGCACAGTCGTACCGTTCATCCAGAACCCCTCAAACTGTTCCGTATCCTTTGGCCAGCCTAGTGTTGAAATATAGTTCGTGAGCGCATCAAACCAAACGTACATAACCTGTGCGTCATCCCCGGGCACGGGCACGCCCCAACTCAATCGCTCTTTAGAACGAGAAATACTGAAGTCTTCCAGCCCTGACTGTATAAACTTCTTTGCTTCTTCCTGTCTCCATTCGGGAAATATGGCACCCGGACGTGAGACGTACTCAAGCAGTCTGTCTTGATACTTCGATAGAGCGAAGAAGTAGTTCTCTTCTGTCACTTCAGTTGGAGTGAGCGATGGGTGCAGCGGACAGATACCATTTTCAATCTCTCGCTCGTTCTTGTATTCCTCACAGCCTACGCAGTACAGACCAGTATATGATTTCTTGTATACGTCTCCTGCCTTCTCACAGCGCTTCCACATTTCTTGTGCTGCAGCGATGTGTTCTGGATTGGTGGTACGAATAAACGCATCAGTACTTAATCCCAATACCTCACGAAGGTTCTGCACCTCTTTCGCATAGTGTGCAACATAGTCCTCAACAGACCTCCCTGCTTTTGTCGCAGCCTCAAATATTTTCTGACCATGCTCATCAGTACCGGTTGAGAAAAATACGTTCTCTCCCTTTTCCCGCCACGTACGTGCCAGCGTATCTGCTTGCACCAACTCTACCGCAAGTCCGATGTGCGGATCTGCATTCACATATGGCAGTGTGGTCGTGATGTACTTGGCCATTGTTATGTCGTCTTCACACGTGCACGCTTCCCTTTATCAAGGTCAGATACAAACTCACGAAGGGCTGCTGCGACCGGTACGGCCAGAAGCACGCCAAGGAACCCGGCGAGCGCACCTCCCGCAATAAGGGCGAGGATAACGAGAAGTGGCGGAATACCGACCACCTTGTTAACAACGAGTGGATAGATGAGGTGTGCTTCAAACTGGTTCACAACGAAGAAAAGTCCTGCAACAAAGAGTGCTAGAGGCACGCCGCCTGAACCAAATGCAACAACCACTGCGACAAGTCCCGCGATGAATGAACCGAAGATCGGAACCAGATCAAAGACTGCCGCGATAATCGCGAGCAAGAGTGCATATGGAACACCCAAGATAAGAAGACCCAAATACACAATTACGCCCACGAGTAACGAGAGCAGAAGCTGCCCCTGCATCCACAAACCAATCTTGGTGTGGGCACGTCGCCACAGACCAACAATATATTCTTCATGCTTCGTTGGTGTAACGGTACGAAGGAAGTCTTCAACACCAGTCTCCTGAAGGGCAAAGTAGAACGAGAGAACCACAACCAAAATAAGTGAGAGGATGCCCCCAAAAATGGTTGAAAGCAGGCGCACTGCCCCCTCACCAGAATCAGCAAATGCGGACTGGAAACTAAACAGTGTGTTAAGTACTGACTGCCCTTGGTCGCCCGAACCTGAGAGTAGGAGTGTTGAGGAGTTGGAGCCTAACGTCGACTGCAGGTTGAGCGTGTCGAGGTACTGCGGGATTCCAGAGATAAATCCTTGTGCGTCGTTTAGTATTGGCGGGAACATGAAGTACACGATTGAAAACAGTGAGCCAAACACCACGAGATACATGATAAGTACCGCAAATACGCGCGGCACACGGTACCGGTTAAAGAAGTTAACACCCGGCTCAATAGCTGACGCGAGCACCACTGCCGTCACTACAAGCAAGAAGAGGTCTCGAAGGGTCCAGAGTGCGAATGCCACTGCCCCGATCACAATAGTCATGATAATGGTGCCCGGAGTAATCTGAATAGATAGTTGCTTGTCCATACGGCAGATATTAGCACATGAACCTGCTCATTTAATGAAGAAATGGAAAAGACAGCTAGTCAGGCTGTCTTTTTTGAAGGTTCTCCTCCTCAGGATATAGGGTGCAGAGCTCGACGTGCTCTCTGGTGTGAGGCCCGCCTTGAGCCAGTCGCTCAGGACACACCTCAACGACCAGATACGGTGCCAACTCCTGCTCGGGTGACAGTAGCTCCAATACATACGGTAGCACTTCAGCCTCTGTAAGGGGCGGTGACGGTGAAAGTCCAGACTGCATAGGCACCTCTGCCCCGTGATACAGCCCCTTAACAAAGGTCCGGACCACGTACCGCTCTTGGACTCTCGCCTCCTGTGCGGAAGCCACACTGCCGAAAAGAATAAGCCCGATAAGGGCGATATACACACGCATGACGCTCTCCTTATGGCGCTTAGGGAACAGGTTCCAAAACAGCTTGGACTGTTTGCCTATATTCGTCAAACAGCAGCCTTCAAGCGCTCAACCACTTCGTCCAGACTCACACGCACCTGCTCTCCCGTATCGCGCTCTCGAATAGTCATCGTTCCATCCTCAAGTGTGTCGAAATCAATGGTCACACACCATGGTGTACCAATCTCGTCTTGGCGACGATATCGCTTACCAATATTTCCGTTGTCATCCCATGCGATGGCTGGGTGGATCTTCTTAAGTGCGGCGCGCACCTCTTTCGCCTTCGCAACTAGATCTGGCTTATTTTTAAGTAGTGGAGACACCATCATCTTTACCGGGGCCACTTTTGGATTTAGGTGTAGAACAACACGTGTATCACCACCCAGTTCATCTTCATCATACGCTGAAGCAAGTACGGCAAACATAGTTCGGTCGAGACCAAGTGATGGCTCTATAACATGTGGAACGAAACGCTCCCCTGTTGCGTCATCAAAGTATGACAAATCTACTTTTGAATACTCACTGTGACGTGACAGGTCGTAGTCAGTACGATACGCAAGACCCCACAGCTCTTTAGTGCCTGCTGGGAATTCAAACTCAAAGTCGACGGTACGCTTGGAGTAGTGTGCGCGGTCTTCTTTTTCAATCTCTTTCTCGTGCAGTGCTTTCATTTCAATACCCACCTCCTGGGCGTAGGTGCGCATGGCCTCCTGCCAGTCAGCAAATGCTGCCTCCCAGTTTTCTGGACGAATAAAGTACTCGACTTCCATCTGTTCAAACTCTCGCGAACGGAATACGAACTCGCGCGGAGCAATTTCGTTTCGGAACGCTTTTCCGATTTGCGCCATACCAAATGGAAGCTTTGGATGGTATGCGTCAATAATGTTCTTAAAGTTAACGAAGATACCCTGCGCAGTTTCCCCACGAAGATACGCAAGAGCGGCTGATGTCTCAGAAGCACCCATTGATACTGGGAAGAGGAGGTTGAACGTCATCGGGTATGCGTACTCATTACCATTGGGAGATTTGGCTCCACTTGCAACAAGTGCGTCCCACATCTGATCAAGTGTCATGCCGACTGGATCTATATCAAGCGCCTCAAGCACGTGGTCAAGACGATACCGCTCCCCCGTTTCTTTATCTGACACGAGCGGGTCGGTAAAGGTTTCGGTGTGACCAGACGCTTCCCATACTTTTGAGTGCATGATGAGTGACGCATCAATCTCATACATATCATCTCTTCGATTCACACTAACGTCTTTCCAAATCTTTTTAAGATTCTCACGTAGAGCAACGCCAAGTGGTCCGTAGTCAAACGTACCAGCGAGTCCCCCGTATATATCGGAACCTTGGAAAATAAACCCGCGCCGCTTAGCGAGAGATACGAGCGCTTCCATTGATGCTGCCTGTCTGTTCATACTTATCTCTTTACCATACCGTATTCAGATTTGTAAGCTGGGTCATTTGTAATGCGAGTGTCGAGGCGCTGTACCGTTGCTGTTAGTGCTTGCTTCGTAAACCTATCAATACCGGTGAATACCTGGTCTGAAATGAGTACTGGGTTGTCGCCACGCTGTGAGGTACTTGGCAGGAACGCAATTTGGAACGACATCTTCCGTGTTTCAGATCCGGGCTGTATATCCCCGAGGCGCCAGGTAATCTTGCGGTTATCAGCGTCGTATACGAGCGAGCCGTCTGCCGGACTAGCCGCACCGGTAAACCGTACGTATGACGGAATAGTCATGCTCACTGCACCATCAGCGATTGAGTTCAATGAGTTATCCAGCGTTAGATTTACCGTGTAGGTGGACTCTACATCTGGTTCAGGTGGCCATGGTCCAGTATTTGTAAACGGGCCAGTTGTTCGGGTCATGCTTGATGTAAGGACTGCATCAGTTTGAATCTGAACCGTTCGAGTCATTGTGGAGGTAACGCTCTCTGGCACTCCTGTTTCTCCGGTACGTCGCCCCGCTACAGAAACATTTAGTGTAACTACCGGATTGCGCAGACCGCTTAACGCAGATGCACTCTTTGCATTGAAAACAAAGGAACCTGAACCCGTGTCGCCCGGCTCAAGATACTTCAGTCCTGCATTTGTTTCTCTATTGAAGAACACCGTCTTGTCGGATGAGCGGTAGAAACCGTTATTGGAAGAAATCGAAGTGAGATCAAGGGCATCGCCCGCAAGACGAACAGATATTTGGCCGTCAGTCACAGGGGTCTGTAGTGTGTTTAACCACGATACAGACACCTGTACGGACTCCCCTGGTGCAACGACCGCATTGTCGACATTCTCACGGTTAAGAGCGAGAGATACGGCGAGGAATGGTTTAGTTACCTGCACGATAGATTCCTTGCTTGAGTATGGAACATTCAAGTCAGGCGCTCCTGAAAGCGCAGTACCGGCAGTAAATTTAAAAACGCGCTCATCCTGCTCCTGCCCCACCAACACACCATTGATGGTAATGGTCTTTTCTTCACCCTGCTTTAGCTCTCCTATGCGGAATAGGGGTCCTGGAGATGGTGTGGGTGTAGCGCTCGTTTGTGTAAAGCCAAATGGGTATACGCCGCGCACAGCAATATCCTTCAGCGTTTCTTTTGCATTTGAACGGACCGCCACCTGCACGGTCAACGGTTGTCCTGAGGCTGTTTGCTTTAGCGTGGTGACCGTCAGAGATAGTGGCGAGGTGGTAATGGTAAAGGTGAAATCCTGTTTCTTCACAAAGATTGCACTGGAGCCTTCAGTTCGGTATTCAAGTGTCACCGGCACGGTAACCGTTTGGTTCTCGGTGCCGTATATTGCAGCGCGCACTGTTCGCTCTACCCTGCCCCCTGCAGGAATATCTCCTAATGGGTCTGAATACCTAACGAGCGGGTCGATAACTGAGTCTGGATTACGTGTGCCCTCAGGGAAATCAACCGTTAGCTTTGTGGCGGTAATACTCATTGGGTTTTTGTTATCAATCCCAACAAGGAAAGAAACTGTTTCTCCACTAGCAATCGTCAGAGGGCCGTCAACTGACATCCCTATCTCATCAGTAGATACAGACCGCGTACCAAAAAAGAGCAGTGCAGCAGCAACACCTCCCGCAAACAAGAAGAACACGAGCGTAATGATAAAAAACTTAACTGCAAATGGAAGCCCTTCTTTCTTTGGAACCTTTAGAGGCTCTGGTGTTTCTGCGTAATATTGTTTCGGCGCAGACAGCGGATGCGGCACGGGTGTTTGTGTACCCGCGTTGTTGTACAACTTTCGTCGTAGTCGTTCTAAGGAGCTTTCAACTTCTTCGTCAGGCATGTATACGAAAGTATATCATTCGTCCTACAGTCCTGATGCGGTAATACCTCGATTAATTCGTACAATCACTTCTTTCCGATCGTCAGTAATGTCAGCAAGCATAGTTTCGCTGAATACCTCCCCCTCTGGAAGGGGCTCGGTATCAAGTCCAAGAGTGCGGAGTATACGGAGAGCCGCCAAACATTCCGCTGCATCTTGCTGTGTTTCGGTGAGGGTTGGGAGGATGCGTAAAAACTCTGAGTAAATCTGGTGGAGTTCAGGCTCCTGCATCTGTCCTGGCACCAAACGAACGAGCAGGTTTGCGACTCGTCCAGCCCGTATGCGCTGCATACCTTCAAGCTTCTGAAACCAGTTATACGTGAGTATTGCACCAGCTAACCGCCAGCCTTCCTTTCCTCGCACGAGTGAGATGTCAGACTCTGAAAGTGTCTGTACTGCTGGCGCAAGCTTTGCTCCAGGCTTTCGTATACCCTGCGCCTTTGCACGAAGCACACCTAGATCAGGCGTGAGGACGGTTATAAAGCTACTAGCTTCAGACGTGGCATTGCGTGCGAGCACTATTCCCGGCGTTACGTACTTATGACGCATCGAATGAGAACGCTATTGATCCAATCGACATCTCAACTGAATACGATTGTGTAGAAGGCGTACCGAATGTGAGTGCAGAGACACCTGAAAGCTGCTCATGTTCAAGTACCGACTTTGCTTTTTCATCGACACAGAGCGCAACCACATCCTTCGGTGAGAGGTCTCGCTCTTTTCGAGCATCTGCTAGAGCGCGGGCAAACTCGCGCACATCACCTTCTCGAACAAGTTCTGGTGAAAGTGCGGTATCAAGCTTCAGTGCATCTCCTGTGAGTACCGTCTTCACGTTTAGTTCTTCTGCAAGGAGGCTTCGAAGATCTGCAGAGAGTTCAGTTGGGATGGTGATCGAAGCTAGCGGCTGACGCACTTTCATACCTGCCTCCTGTCGAAGCTTCATCCCTTCTGATGCATAGGTGCGAACGAGACGCATGTCGGCAGTAAGAGTTGATGCTTTCTTAAACGGATTCCATTTCTTTGCGACGGTTGGCCACTCGGTAAGGTGCACGCTCTCAGCATCAGTACTTGAGCGAACAAGTTGGAATACGCTTTCAGCCAAGAATGGTGCGAACGGGGCAAGCAGTTTTGAAGAAGTGTAGAGTGTCTCTTTTAGTGTTGCCAGTGCAGCAGCGTCCCCTTCTCGTGCGCGGTCGCGGATACGACGAACGTACCACTGAGAAAGATCTTCAAAGAGTTCGCCGAGCGTACGTGTTGCTTCGTACAGCTTATAGCTATCAAGTGCCTTCGTTACCTTCTCTACGGTCTCGTTTGTACGCTCCTGCATCCATTGATCGATAACCTGTTCCTGTCCCTGCTGTTTTCCGTCGGCAAAAAGTTCATAGAACTTCGCACTATTCTCCAGCCACGCGAGAACACGCGCAGACTCCTTTACGGTCTTCTCGTCAAAGTTCTTAGAGTCACCCGGCTGGTTAACGCTGTACATCCAGTATCGAAGCGTGTCAGCACCCCACTGGTCCATGGCAGCAAATGGCTCAACCACATTCCCTTTACTCTTACTCATCTTTTGCCCCTCCTTATCAAGAAGGTGTCCAAGACAGATTACGTTCTTATATGGCACACCACGCTTAGTTAACACACCAACCGCAAGGAGTGTGTAGAACCAACCGCGTGTTTGGTCGATTGCTTCTGAGATGTAGTCTGCAGGATATCCTCCGTGCTCAACCCACTCTTTGTTTTCAAATGGGTAGTGGTCTTGCGCGAATGGCATTGCACCAGAATCGAACCACACGTCCATCACTTCCTTTACGCGTCGAAGCTCTGTTCCTTTTTCAGATACAAGGACCACATCATCAATGTATGGACGATGAAGATCAAGTTCGTATAGATCGTTGTGTGGCAACGGAACAAAGTCGAGCGTTGTGACCGCTGCGGGCTGCGGATACGCGAAGGTGTCGATATTCTCTGGCGTTGTTCCTGCGGCAACGAGATGGCTCAGAAGTATCGGGTCTCCGTGCGAAATGATAAGAATCTTCTTATCGCTATATTTAGCTTCTAGCTCATACAACAGGCTACCGATACGGGTTCGTTACATCGTTAAAGTTCTCCCCTCCCTCAGGAGCTTTTGTGAAGCGCTCAGCACGTGTGGCGAAGAACTGGTGGTACTCGTCGTATGTGGTTCCCTCATACACACCCACGGCAATCTCTCGCAACCGGTCATCAACTATCACCTGTTCCTTTGAGAGCCCGAGAACATCGGCTACCTCTGCTGCCGTTTCCTGTGTACGAGTAAACGGTGATACGAAGATAAGATCGACGTTTCCTTTGAGTGTCTCGGCAGTAGCCCTTGCCACCGCTTTTCCCTCCTCGGTTACATGGTGATTTTTCTGTGCACCATTGATGTCAGTGCTGTTTGTTGAACTGAGGTTGTTATCAGCGCCTCCGTGACGCATAACCATATATGAGTTACCGCTCTTTTTAGTCTTCTCTTTGAGTTCAGCAATAGACCCAAGCACGACTCGCTCAGTTCCGTCCGGGCTCTCCCATACAGGTAGTGGTGTTCCCCAGTATCGCTCGCGAGAAATTGCCCACTCTTTGGCATTTGCGAGCCACTCACCCATTCGTCCGTCACGAATATGACTTGGCTCCCAATTCACCTTTGCATTCTCTGCAAGAAGAGTTTCTCGCAAATCACTCATGCGGATATACCACGAGTCACGCGCGTAGTAGATGAGCGGTGTTTTACAGCGCCAACAAAATGGGTATGAGTGTTCATACTTCTCTTTTGCGAAGAGTATTCCTCGTCCCGCCAAATCTTTAACAATATCGATCGCCACATCTTCGTCTTTAACGAAACGTCCAGCAAGGAAATCAGTACCTTCAATGAATAGTCCTGTTGGAAGCACGAGATGCACCTTTGGAAGCCCAGCACTTGTCCCAAGCTCAAAGTCCTCCTGGCCGTACATAACCGCAGTGTGTACTACACCCGTTCCGTCTTCAGTTGTCACGAAACTTGCTGGGTATACCTGGAATGCTTTGTCGAACTTCTCTTTCTCTGAGTCAGGCGCAAGCTCCTGTGCGTATGGATAGAGTGGTTTGTACTTCTTCCCAACCAAATCAGCTCCGGTGTACTCCTCTACCGGTTTCCACTCATCTCCCAATACTGTCTTTGCACGAGCTGTAGCGAGGATTACGCGTACCCCTTCCTTCTCATACGTTCCGTATGCAATCTTCTCCCCCACCGCAAGACCAACGTTTCCAGGAAGGGTCCATGGTGTTGTGGTCCATGCGAGGAAATACGTACCCGGTTCGTCTACTAGTTCAAACTGTACCGTTACTGAAAGATCTTTAACGTCGGCATACCCTTGAGCCAACTCATGTGACGAGAGTGCGGTACCACAGCGCGCACACCATGGCAGCACCTTATAGTCTTTGTAGAGTCGTCCA
>JAHJIK010000062.1 GCA_018823385.1 Patescibacteria group bacterium
ATGAGGTTATCCACTCGTGCCTTAATTGATGTACCGCGCGTAGAGGTAGATGACGTACTCACTCCCGTATCGGACGACGACTGAGTGCCTGTACCAAAAATAGCAAAGATAGAGAAGCTTGGAGCCGTACAGGTAAGCGTGTTGGTGTCAGTATTAAGAGAACAGTCATCAAGACGTTCCCACAGCTCATTGTGATAGTGATATAGCCATAGCGTACTTTCATCCAGACCTACTATCTCTTCATCAGAATACGTATGGGTAATAGTTACCGGTACATCAAACGAATCAAGCGGTTCACCATCTCCCACTAGTGCCGTTACATCAAACACGGTATCCGTGGCGCGAGTCATGCCGCTTGGGGAACCAATACCAGCAAGAGTTGTTCCGGCTGAAAATGCACGAATCTGAATTACCACCTCAGAAGAGGTCGCCGTGAAGTCAGCTGGAGTAATAACAGACAGCGTGCTGGTTGAGTATGAAAGTGTTGTTGTAGCGATTGAATCAACAGCTACCACTGAACTGGTTGCAGAAAGCACGGTAGCGTTTCCGGCACACCCAATAGTGGTAAATGTCTGTCGAGTTGATGTGGCAGTGTTACCTGCCGCGTCTCGAGACACTGTCTGCACATTATATGTAGTACATTGCGACAACCCAGAAAGACTAGCTGTGTGACTGGTCACCCTCGTATCGACATCGGCTTCTGTGGTTGTGGAGGAATATGATGTGTCTATTGAATACGCAGCCTTCGTCGACGCAGCCTCGTCAGTTGTCCAAAGAAGCGCGGCAGTAGTGGTTGCAACAGACTCAACACTCACCGAACTTATGACAGGTGCAGTCTCGTCAGGCGGCTCTGACCCTGCCCCATCATATTCATATGCACCGATATCAACCACACCGACTCGAGATACACCGCGCTGATCTGACGTTGGTACGGTAATATTTCCATTGTCCGTATCAACACCGTTATTTCGAGCAATGCTATCAACATCGGTAAGTGCGAGTGTTTGAGTACCATTCGCACTGCCGTTATCTGCCTCAGCAGTATCGAGGAATAGCTCACCACTTGTGGCGCCTCCACCGTCCTGCAATACGTACGCTCCATCAATCGCAATGTTATTCGCCGTAGCATCAATCCACGTAGAAGTAGACGCGGTATATCCAGATTTGTAATATCCAAGACGCCCGATAATGTTTCCTCCGTTATCCGTATACGTTCCGTTCGAAGTGCTGCGATGCCCGATATCTCCACCGCTAGTAGAAAGATAGTTATTAGCGATTATCGAGTTTTGTAGTGACACTTCTACAGACACTTCCCCCGTACCAATACCGTGAGTTGAAACACTCACACCACCATTCACCACTCTGTTATGTGCAATGGTTGAGTTAGTAATACTTCCGTTACCGCGTCGATAATACACACCACCCCCTTCAGTGTACGCAACGCTTGACATTACTCGGTTGGAAACGACTGTAGTATTGATAATATCGAGACGCTCCGACGCATTTGGGGCTGACGTACCATCTCCACCATAGTAGGAACGCAAGAGACCCCCTCCTTGGTAGTAACTTGCGTTATTTCGTACCGTACTATTTCGTATGGTGAGCGCACCGAATACGGACACACCACCACCATTGTTACTTGAACTTCGGTTGTTGTAGATATCCATGTACTCCATCGTACTGGTGCCATATACCAGCACACCTCCACCGTCACTTGTTGTATTACCGTTCTGTAGTGAAAGGTTTGAAAAATCAATAGTTGTTCCTCTTGAAACGGTAAACACTCGTCTGTCTGTGGTGCTTGAGGCAATGTGCGCTTGAACAATAGTGGTACTCGCGCTTTGTCCAGTAATTGTTAGGTCTTTTGAGAGCACGTAACCATTCTGTGTGACGTCCCCCGCTTCTGCAGCATCAGTCCACGTAAAGGTTCCCGTAAGATCAATCGTATCTCCATGGTGTGCGGTGAGGAACGACTGATGGAATGTTTTGAATGGACTTCCTGATGTACCGTCACCTGTTGAATCGTTACCCGTGCTGCTGTTTGCATAGATGGTTGTCGCATCAGATGCAGCGAGGGTTTGAATTTCAGATTGTGAGAGAGCGGACGCAGACACCACAACGTCCTTTATGTCTCCCTTAAAATACCCAACATCATTGGCACACGTCCCCACTAAACCGATCGCTGGGAAGATATAGACCGGCTCACCTGCCGCATGATACGTAGTCTGCGGTGTTGAGGCGACAAGCTCGCCATCAATGTAGAGTTTGAGAAGGTCGCTATCGGGGTCCCATGTTGTCGCGATTGCATACCACTGCCCTTCTGATGCTGTACTTGGACTTATCGCTGAACTTACATCTCCATCGGCCCAGCTGTCTGCCTTAATCTTTCCGTCGACAAGTGAGAGGAGCGGGGTGCACCAACCAGCACTTCCAGTTGAAGTGCTCGACACGTGCACTATATTTCCATTTGTTTCGCCAGCTGCAATCCGTATCTTAGCTGCAAGCGTGTATGCCTGATCTACAACGCCAAGAGAGCCAGACACTGCGTTTGTACTACGAACATACTGACTCGTTCCGTTAAAGGTATATCCGCCACCACTGATTCTCGTTGGACTGTTATACAACGTACCGTTATTACCGTTACCAGAAGCATCGAATGCTGTTGTACCGGATGGTTCATCAAAGTTCCACACAACTATCCGATTACTTACTGCACTGGCATATTGTGTTTGGAAACCAAAAAAGCCTGACCCATCAAAACTGATAGGAGCCAGTATGAGAAGTACTGCCAACACACATACGCCTACCCTCGCATTCATGTCTAAAAGTATATCACTTGCGTATCAGCTTCGTTCGCTACCACAGACGCGCACCTGGTGTATAGAAAGCAAAGTTTGGAGATGTCGGCTCTACCGGACGAATCCAATTGTTCGTCGTACTCGTGTATGTCTCAACGGTCC
>JAHJIK010000063.1 GCA_018823385.1 Patescibacteria group bacterium
ATCTGCCTGATTGATCGAGGTCTGCTCAGGGTTCGACCTCCTTTTTGTCACTGACCACACAGCAAGCAGAGTACAGACCATGAACAGAACCGCACAGACTTCATAAATATACAGCAGCATATTAACCTCCCTTGGCCACCATTGGCCTTCCCCACCACACTACAGGAAAAAACAAAACCCGCCATTGAAGCGGGTGTTGTTTGTGTGCTTAACGCTTGGTCCACTGTGGACGCTTGCGAGCTTTGAGAAGACCTGGCTTCTTTCGCTCAACAGCGCGAGGGTCACGCTTAAGGTATCCAGCTGCCTTTAGCGTACCGCGTAGTGTTGCATCAGCAGATGTAAGAGCGCGAGCGATGCCCATACGGATTGCTTCTGCCTGGGCTGTTACACCGCCTCCACGTACCTTAACAGTTACGTTGTAGGTTGCAGTAACATCCTCAAGACCAAGTGCGTCCTGTGTAATAGCTGCACGTTCCTTTGTCTTAAAATACTCTGCAGCAGGAACACCGTTCACCTCGATAGTGTTAGTGTCAGCAGGAGTAATACGCACGCGAGCGCTTGCTGTTTTACGTCGGCCGATAGCGGCAATGTAGGGAGCTGTCTTTTCTGGCATATTAATCAGTTATGGTAAGTCGCTTCATGCGGTCTTTGCGAAGCTTGTTTCGAGGAATCATTCCATCTACCGCCTTGTAAAGTACTTCAGAGATACCCTTCTTCTCAATGATCTGAGCCATTGAAGCCTCTCGAAGTCCACCTGGATATCCGGTGTACCGAACGTATGTCTTTCCATCGATACGTCTCTCAGGAAGGAACAGCTTCTTTGCGTTGATGATAGTCACCTCTGTTGGGATAACTGCATTCTGAACGTATGAAGTTGATTTCTTTCCAAGCAGAATTGAAGCAGCTTCACTTGCAACGCGTCCTAGTGTTCGTCCTGCAGCGTCAACCGTATACACCTGTGTCTCAAGGTCTCGGGCTGTTCGCTGTTTGGATACTCGTTGTGCAATAGTTGTCATACAATTCTGGGTTATACGAAGGCGATATACGCTGTTAGTCGGCCATCTGTAGATGGTGCGCGCTTAACGATGCGAGTGTATCCACCTGTTCGCTCTACATATCTTGGCGCGATTGCAGTAAAGAGCTTCTTTACTGTCTCGTCATCGTTTCCAAGACGAGCCGCAACAAGACGGCGGTTAGCTACTGAATCAACACGTGCGTGTGATACAAGCTTTTCAATAACAGGACGTAGCTCTTTAGCCTTAGCCTCAGTAGTTGAAATACGCTCATGAATAATAAGGGAACGCATAAGAGACTTCAGCAACGCATCACGCTGATTCTTTGGTCGCCCGAATGTTCTGCCTTTGTGCTGGTGTCTCATACTTAATTCCTATCTAGTCAATGGATACTACTCTGCTTTTAGCTCTACGCCAAGCCCTGATAGCGCAGCCTCGATTTCTTCAACCGCTTTGTCACCCACTCCGTCTAGGTCCTTAAGCGCAGCAGCAGTCTTCTTTACAAGACCTGCAACGGTCTTAATACCAGCATCTGTAAGGGCTGTAGTAGTTCGGGCAGCAAGGCCCATGTCCTCAACCTTCATCTTTAGAGCGTCTTTTTCCTCTGCAGAATCAGTTGATGGAGTGCTCATCTCTTCGCTTTCCTCCTGGAAACCAACGACTGCCTTAAGCTGCTGAATCATAACGTTGATTGACTGCTCAAGAGCCTCACGTGGTGAGATAGTTCCGTTAGTTTCGATGAGTACTCGAAGACGGTTGAAGTCTGTTCGATCACCAACGCGCATGTTCTCAACCTCGTAGTTTGCACGACGTATTGGAGTGAAGGTTGCATCAAGCGCAATGGTGCCGATATCGACTTTCTCCTTAGTAAGAACCTCACGTGGTACATAGCCTAGACCACGCTCGATAGTTGCTTCAAGTTCAAATGAAATCTTTCCAGCGATATCAAGGATGTGCTGGTCAGGGTTTGCAATTGTTACCTGAGATGGAACTGAAAGGTCTGCAGCAGTGATTGCCTTAGGTCCCTTTACTGATAGACGAATAGTCTGTGGCTCATCTCCCTGAAGAGCGAAGTGAACGCGCTTTAGGTTAAGAAGAATCTCCATTACAGACTCACGAACGCCCTCGATAGTCGCGAACTCGTGAGATACATCCTCAATCTTTACTGATGTAATAGCAGCTCCAGATAGAGATGAAAGAATTATACGGCGTAGTGAGTTGCCGAGAGTATGACCGTATCCTGGATACAGTGAGTCAATCTCATAAATGCCTTGCACGCCTTCTTCTGAGACGACGCGTGGCTTGCTGGGTAGTGTGATGTGGTATTCCATAACTCAATCGTTGTTACCAAATAATAAAACTAACGGCTGTAGAACGAGAGCACAGATGACAAATCTCCGGCTGCATCGTTAGCTGCAGTCGTCGGCATCTCCTGCAGACCGCCCTCCATGGTCTTCGCATTCCACGTCAACCAAGAAGGTAGTGTGCGCTCAGCAAATCGCTCAGCGAACCCTTCGAATAGGACGCTGCTGCGACTTCCCTCGCGAATAGAAATCTTGTCGTTCACGGTCATGCGACGTGATGGGATAGTAGTCTTTCGACCATTTACCATAATGTGTCCGTGAGATGCCATCTGGCGAGCCGCACGGCGTGTTGATGCAAGTCCTAGACGGTACACCACGTTATCAAGACGAATCTCAAGTAGTTTGTGCAGAACGTCAGCAGGAACTGCTCCGTGTGAAGACATAGCCTCACGTACGTAGCCTGAGAACTGCTTCTCAGAAAGTCCGTAGGTAATACGAACCTTCTGCTTTTCTAGAAGCTGCTTACCGAACTCCGTAGGTCCACGACCACGGCGCTTTGTCTTTCCTCCACGCTCCTGTGCAAGTGCAAACTTAGCAGTCTGTGTTTTTTCAAAAACAGATGCTCCTAGGCGCTTTGCGATTTTGTATTTAGGTCCAATCTTCATATCTATATGCTATACGCGTCGCGCCTTAGGTGGACGAGGTCCGTTGTGAGGAACCGGAGTCGCGTCCTTAATGCTTTTAATCTGAATTCCCTTTGAAGCGAATCCACGAAGTGCTGACTCACGACCAGCACCAACGCCGCGGATGATAACGCTTGCTTCTTTAAGTCCAATGATAGTCGCCTTGTCACCAATGAGCTCACCAACCTTAGTTGCAGCGTACGGTGTTGACTTACGAGCTCCAGAGAAGCCCATAGCACCTGATGATGATGACATAACAACGTTACCCATCTCATCGGTCAACGCAAGCTTAGTGTTGTTGAACGTTGCCTCAACGTGAAGCACACCACGATCAAGACGCTTCTTAACAGCACGCGATAGCGCGCGGTCCTTGCGACCCTGATCTAGTCCTCGTCCGGACTTCTTGATGATACGTTTCTTACCCATGGTGAATTAATTGACTGAAGTTATGACTATGTCTTATCAAGTGAACGGCGACCTGAACCCATGGTCTTACGCATGTTTCCACGTACAGTTCGTGAGTTTGTCTTTGTTCGCTGATTGCGAACAGGTAGACGACGCTCGTGGCGAACACCACGCTCTGAACGAATGTCCTTCAGACGCTTAATGTTCTGGCTAACCTCACGACGAAGCTCACCCTCGATGGTGTACTCCTCAGCAATCACACGGATTGACTGCTCCTCGTCAGCGCTCAAATCGCTACCCTTACGAGTTGGCTCAATATTAGCCTTTTTCAAAATATCAATCGCATTCTTTGGACCGATGCCATAGATAAGTGGCAGCGCATAAGCGAGCTGCTTGTTGTCAGGGAGAGATACACCGGCGATACGCATGAATAAACTTAATTACAAAAAATGCTAGCCCTGACGCGCCTTGCGACGTGGGTTTCGCTTGTTAATACGGTACAGGGTACCGCCTCGCTTAACGAGGATGTCTCCAGGCTGCTGGACTTTGATGGATGCTCGTACTTTCATCTTGTTAGGTAAGGCGCCTCACGATGCGTGCCCGACCCCCGTAAGGATCAGTGACCATTTCTACTTGGTCACCTACAAGGACGCGGATACGATGTAATTTCATCTTTCCGGCCAAGTAAGCCAGCAGCAGTTCTTCAGACGCAATTCGAACCCTGAACAGAGAGTTAGGTAATACCTCCTCGACTGTGCCGGTCGTTGTTTCGTCTGATTTACTGTCTACCATGAAGCCTCGTTATAGTAGCAGGAAGCCTAAATATCGTCAACAGAATACTCTGTATTATGACGCTTCAGACACCGTCACCTTCACCTTCTCAGGGTCATTTGGGAACGATGTGCTCCAGAATGGTCGAATAATGAGTACTGCCCGGTCAACCTCTGGGAAGCCAGAAAGCACTAGCTGTGCGCCCTCACGGCTTTTACCAGCCACAGCTCCAGCAATACGAGCAGTATCTATCTCCCATGTAAGCACAGCATCACCTGTGAGGGTAAATACGTAGGTTTCAGCCCCTACAGGAGCTGAGCCTGATCCTGATGACAGACTGAGGTTACTCACGTCTGAGAGCAAAATAGGCTGTCCTGTGTAGGTGCCAATGGCAGTATAGGCAACTGCTTTTGCAAGGGCTTCATTTGGGAACACTACCGCAGTCATAGTTCCCTTTTGCTTTACATCCACGTTACCACTTGAACCAGCTGAGTCTGGAAGAGTCTCGTACGTTGAGAAACTCGCGCCAGGGATAAGAACATATCCATCAGGAAGCTTTTCGGCCATAGCTTTGTCGAGGTCACTTGCAAGTGTTGACTGAAGCGTTGCAACTTCACGGTCACGTGTCGCTTCGCTTACTGAAGGGCGAATACCAGTGAACCCGCCCTGCATGCTGCTGGTTGATTTTGCATACACCGCATCAAAGGCGCTTGATCCCTTAAGACCTGGAATGGTGAAGTTTGTGGCGCCAATGTTATATGACTCACCTGCGGCATCTGCATAGACGGTAGCGTTAAGGGTTCCGGGCTTACCAGCACTTCCCGCCGGCACACTTACGGAGTCACGAATGCGGTAGATAAGACCATCAGGACTCTCAAACCGTGTGTTCTTTATAAGTGTCTGGTTAGTAGGCTGCTCATTGTAGATAGTGATGGTTCCCTGAGCTGGATCGTTAGCATTCTCAGAGCTTTCAGCAGGTACTGGCTTGCTAACGGTTGTTTCAACAGTGATTACTTCAAACGGAAGCTCTCCCGCTCCTGCTGTTGCAGTGAAGTCGCTTGAAACATATGCCTCATTGGTCGTAGGAGTGATTTCAACAGATGTGCTGGCAAATGCATAGAATGCAGCACCACAACCAAGCACTACAATGAGTGCCACAATCGCTGTCCCCATTGGGAAACGACGACTACCTCCATTCCCCTTCGGGCGCTTTCCAGGCCGTATACGGGGCATTTGAGGGCCTTCTGAGGCTGATGTATCTACTTCTTGACCCATTGCTCTACGTTTAGAAGGAGGAATGATGTCGTTCAATGTTCTCTGCATATAAATAAGGCAAACTGCTGAATTACCTGCTAAAAGGATATGTTCTTAGTATAGGCCACGAGTGGAGTTGATGAAAGGTACGGGGGGATAACTTATGTAACAGCTTCAGTTTACTTTGAAAAGAAACAGCCCGCACGAAACGAGCTGTTCCGTCGGGCTTTGGCGTCATTTCCGACTCTACGGAATCTGATAGAAGTCGGCGAGTGTCGGGTAGTTGACATCAGCGGGTCCGATGCCTTCATTCAAGGCTTTCACGCGAGCGTTCACGAGTTCGTGCTGAGCTTCACGAAGAGCGAAGCCGGCGTCGAGACGAGCAAGTTGTGCTCGATGTCACTTCGCCAACCTTTTGTGTGTTTCTGTGTGCCAGTTGTGATAGGTGCGTGTAAACGCAGTCCCACCCCACATATCGAACAGACTACCCGGTGTGGGTGCCATCCGAAACAGAACAGAGCTAATGAACATCGACTTTCCTTTCCTTGTCGTGATTTGAGTCTACTACGAAGAAAATACTTTACAAATTTGTGCTTGTGTAGCATTTGAACAATCTGTACATTAGTGGCGGGCGATATATCGAGCAAGACACCTTGATATGAGCTGGTTAGTTACTTAGCACGACGCTGGAACTTACACATCATCTAATTGACAATATTCAATCTATATGCTATACAATAAAGTAAGTCCCCATCAGAACTGGAGGAATAGGACTATGACCTTTGTATTCAGAGCTACCGGCGTTCTCCGGGAAGCCCACGACAATCGACCCCGTAAGGAGTTCAAGCTCAAGCGAGATATGACCAACGACGAGATCCGCCAAGCGCTCGGCGTCGGCGCCCACAGCGCCCGACTCCTCATGTCGCCAAACGCCTTCTACACCGAGGTCGATGGACCAACGCCTGAAGGCTGTCAGTTCTTCGGGTGGCGGTCAGGTCCGGACACGTTCAACGTGATCGCGACCGAATCGCACGCCTGGCTCGTCTCCAAAGCGGAAGAAATCGGCGACTTCGTCCGCGACTGCTGAGAGTCCTTTAAGGCTCCGTGAGAGGCTTCGGCTTCAAACGGGGCCTTTCATTTTAGTGGCCGTCTCCGACGATATTCGAACAAATAGCTCATGAAGCCCCATGCACCCCCTTCAATATATTTCTCAGTTACTTAAACGACACGCCTCTACCCCTGCGCCACCAACACAATTATCAAAATCCCCACCGTATTCAAAAGATACGTCAGTATCATAAACTGCCATTCCTTTATTTTCCCTAGTCCCATCATGCCAATACCAATCTCATCAGGAAACGGAGAAGCAATGATAATCGCACCCAGAACTGGAGTGAACCAGGCAAAGTATGGACTCCTAAACAGAGCAACAACATTCCGCTGCTTTAGGCGACTGAGAAGGGGTGTGAACTCCTGAAATATTTGATCCTTAAAGAATCTAAATAAGCACACATCACCAATTACAGCTCCTGCTCCTGCCGTAAGAGCTATGAGAATTGGATTGTATTCCTCTGCAAGGTGGAATAACACAACGGAGGCGGGTGCGACTGTAAAGGTGGAAACAAAGAAGATACCGGAGATAAAGGACCCTATATAGCCATAGGTTCCAATATGATTCACAATCGCCTGCACGTAGGGTGTTTCAATCAATACCGCTAACACCACAAGGCTTATCACAAGCAGTGTGGTGTTTTGGTATGCCCACTTTTTTCGCTTCTTAATAGACATCTACTTCTTCTGAAGCCACACAATGAAGATATAGGCGCTGATAGCAAGACCTACGACCATTAAATGAATAACATAGGGAACAAAGACGTCTGCCCAATACGCACCAATAGCGATACCGATAAAGAGTACTGCCCACTTAACGAGCCCGAGTTGCCACCACGTAAAGGTTGTTGAAGAAAATATATTCATACCTCCCCAGTATACTACGCAACCACTGCCTTAATTCGCCGTATACCAGCTGCCACTGCCTCTTCTTTTAGAATCTTAAACGTACCCGCTTCACGAATCTCACTCGTATTAGATACGTGAGGGCCGCCACAGAACTCAAGTGAGTATGCCTCACTAATCTTTGGATTCTCTTCCGTTGCGTCGATTGGACCAATGGAATACACCGTAACCATATCAGGATACTTCACGCCAAACTCCATCTGCGCGCCAAGCTTCTCGGCTTCCTCGCGCGGCATAACGGTTCGAATCACCGGATAGTCTTTGGCAAGAATATCATTCACAATGGTCTCTACCTCACTCACCTGCTCTGGTGTCATTTTCCCTGGTGATGAGAAGTCGATACGAAGACGCTCTGAAGTAATGTTAGAACCACGCTGCTTTACCTCGTCACCCAATACCATCTGGAGTGCCTTAAGAAGTATGTGGTGTGTGGTGTGGTATCGCACCGTTTGCTCACCATGATCAGCAAGACCTCCTGCAAACTTCTGCGCAGCACCCGCTCTCGACTTATCCTGGTGCTCTTTCATCTTTGCGGCAAAACCTTCAACATCAATAGTCGTACCGCGTTCTTTTGCCACCTCCTCGGTAAGTTCGATAGGGAAACCGTATGAGGTAAAGAGTGTGAAGGCAGTGTCCGCATCAATACCGTCCTTTGCTCGCTTTTCAAGCTCACGCATTCCCTGTGCAAGCGTCTTTCTAAACTTCTCTTCTTCCTTTGCAATCTCAGCGCGAATCTTCTCTGCACGCTCAAGAAGCTGGGGGTACTGGTCCCCGTGTGCCTTAGCATATCCATCTACCACGTCCGCAAGTACGGCATTAGCAATTCCCAACTTGTCCGTCTCACGAATAGCACGTCGAAGAAGACGGCGAAGTACATACCCAGCCTCTGTATTTGATGGGAGTACGTCCTCGGCCAGCATAAAGGTTGCTGCGCGCATGTGATCCAAGATAATGCGGTATGAACGAGTTACAGCCTCATCACTGCCGTATGCTTTTCCAGAGTGACGCTCGATAATTGTGCGAGCATCCGCAAATACATCGATAAGGAATACATCGGGAATACCCAGTGTGGCGAACGTAAGACGCTCAAGTCCGCCGCCGAAGTCTACGTTTCTTTTTGGAAGAGTCGTGAACGTACCATCAGCCTGTTTGAGGAACTGCATAAACACAGAATTCCCAATTTCTACAAACCGTCCACAATCACAGTTAGGGTGGCACTTAGGGCCCCATACAGGGTCGTGTGGTAGTCCAAAGTCATAGAACACCTCCGAGTCGGGGCCACCAGGCTCACCTGCTGGCATATTAGTCGGCACTCCCGCTCTACTCCACCAGTTCTTCTTAGAGTCATACGCAAAGATACGCTCGTTACCCTGCATACCCTTGGTGTATCCATCTTCTTCGCTTCCAATATTGCTGAAGCCTGCTTCAATACCCTTTTCTTTAAATAGGCGCTGCCAGATGGCAACTGCTTCAGTGTCCTCCTCCATACCAACTTCCTTGTCTCCGGCGAATACCGTCACAAATATTTTCTCAGGATCAAGACCCAATCCTTCATCAGGATTCATTAGGAACTCAAACAACCAGGGAAGTTGCTCTTCTTTGAAATAGTCACCAAGGGACCAGTTTCCAAGCATCTCAAAGAATGTGGTGTGACGGTTATCACCCACCTCTTCAATATCACCAGCACGGAATGCAAGCTGCGAGTTCACTACACGCGTACCCCCCGGATGGTCCTTACCAAGTAGGTATGGGATCAACGGCTGCATACCACTTGAGGTGAAGAGTGTCGTTGGATCATTTCCAGGAACAATAGGTGCTGAGGGAATAATGACGTGTCCCCGCTCCTTGAAGAAAGCTAGATATCGGCTACGTACTTCGGATACTTTCATATAGTCCTACGATACCAAATTATTTAATAAGGCGCTCTAGCTCAGCCACATCGGCCTCAATACTCTTAAGCCCCTCCTTAAAGAGAGCTGGTTTTCGTGTGTCTAGATCGCAAGTAGCAAAGATGTCTTCTGGTGACATGCTTTCGCCTGCTGAAAGGAACCCATCAACCTTACTGATGTATGCAGGGTCTTTTTCAAGCTTTCGATGCATTGCTTTGCTAATCAGTTGGCCGTACGCATATGAATATACGTAGAAGAAGCGACGAATGTGACCCCAGGTTACGAAGAAATTTCCATCCTCTGGCACAAGCGTAAAGGCAGGTCCAAGGTATGCTCCCATATGCTTGTTCATAAGCGCTGCGATTTGCTCCTTTGCTACGTATCCCTGCGTACGAATGGCAGCATGAAGGTCACGTTCAAACTCAAAACAAGCAATCTGACGGAATACCGTACTTACGTCATCCTGAATCATGTTGTGAAGCCCAATAATACGCTCCTCTTCAGGGAGAATCTCAAGTAACCGCTTAAGCGCCGCATACTCAAAGAACGTACTGGCGGTCTCAGCGGTTGAAATAGGATGCCCTTGGTACAGCGGTCGTTGAGACTTCGCGCGTTCTGCGTGTACGGCATGTCCCATTTCGTGTGCAAGCGTCTTGAGTGATTCAAACGAATCCGTTTGGTTGAGAAGCACGAAGGTTGGCATCTCTACACTTGAAAGGCAGTACGCTCCACCTGTCTTTCCTTTCTTTGGATACACATCCACTTGTCCGTTGTTCAATAGTCGATCAAAGATATCTGCGTATGCAGGATCTAGCCCTCCAAATACATCACGCACCATCGATACTGCTGTATCAAAGGGAACTTTGGTCTTCAACTCTCCTACTGATGCTCCACGATCAGCATATGACAGTGTCTTCACACCCAATAGCTTCTTCTTAGCCGCATAGAAGCGGTGCGAGATTTCAGCACTATCAGTCACCGCCTTAACAAGCGCCAACACACTCTTAGGCTCGTTCTGGTACCCGCGGATAGTGGCTTCATATGGCTCTTTCATGCCACGCAGTTCATCGTCAATCTTTTTGTCTGTGTAGATAGCATTCAATTCACTTTCAGCTATATCAGCTACATTTCCGTATACACTACGAACCTTTGTGTATAGTGCGTGACGCTGCTCTAGTGGAAGCTGCATATACTTGCCCTCAGCTTCAGGTAGCGGGAGGGTTTCGCCTTCAAACTCAACGGTCTGCTTGTTAAGTACGTTGTCTGTGGCCTGTACCCAACGCCCACTTGAGACATCAGCTTTCAAAGAAAGAATCTTTTCCTCAGCTTCTGTGAGATTGTACTTAGCACTTTCAAACACCTGCGTAAGCCAGTATCGGTATGGTGCAAGCACTTCAGCCTTCATGAACTTGTTTTGAACGGTCTCAGACACTTTACCGAGTTCAAGCGCAAAGAAGATAAGCTTGTTACTGCGCTTTGTAGCTCTGTCTTCAAGGCGAGCTCCCAATGCTTCTGCCTCCTTATCCTCGATGTTCTTATCTTTACGTAAATATACATAATATTGTGCATCATCTGCTGGGAGTGAGATGAGTTTCTCATAGTCAAGGAGCGCCTGTGCGAGGGCTGCTGAATCCTTTAGATATTTCTTGTCTGTTCGATACTTCTTTTCAAATGCATCAACCCCTCTATCCGCTTTCTTCTGGTCGGCTTCGATTGTAGGGTCGGTAACGGAGGAATAGAGAAGGTTGAGATTCCACTCAACAGGCATTTTTTTAGTCATGTATACAGGATACCAAGAGTGCCAACCTATTCAAAACCTACCACTCAATTTCCGTTTGATTCCACTTGCGTAGCTGTGCGTTTGTTCTGCTAAAGGGTTTTGAACCGAAGAACCCCTTACGTGCTGAAAATGGTGACGGGTGTGGGGATTCCACTACCACATGCTTACTACGATCTATCAGCGCACCTTTTTTCTGTGCATATGCGCCCCAGAGAATAAACACAATATGTTCCTTTTCATCTGAAAGTGAAAGTGTTTGCAGTACTGCATCCGTAAATACCTCCCACCCTTTGTTTTGATGCGAGCCTGGGGACTTCTCAGACACGGTAAGGGTTGCATTTAGGAGCAACACTCCTTGCTGAGCCCAATCAGTCAGATCTCCATTCGTGCGCTCAATACCAATATCACTCTTCAACTCTTTGAAAATATTCTGAAGTGAAGGGGGAAGTCGAACACCCTTTGGAACAGAAAAGGAAAGTCCAGTTGCTTGTCCCTCACCATGATACGGATCCTGGCCGAGAATCACCACTTTCACAGCTTTAAATGGCGTCATCTCAAATGCCCTGAACAGCGCATCTACATCAGGGTACGTTGCAGTTGTTTGATACGACTTCTCGACAAACTGTACTAACTCAGCAAAATATGGAGCCTTCAGTTCCCCGCTCAGTTTCTCGTTCCAACTAGATTCCAAGACTAGATTCATATCGCACCTTCAGATTCCAGAAGCTTTCGTTTAGCTTCTGGTCCACCTCGATTGTATTCACCAATCTTCCCGTCACTGCGAATCACTCGGTGACACGGCACTGTCGGATCAAAGTTATTCTTCATGATAGTACCAACCGCACGTGCAGCGCCTGGCTTTCCTGCCATTGCCGCTACCGTGCCATATGTAGCAGTTTGCCCTTTTGGTATTTGACGGACAACAGAACGTACATTGTCAGCAAAATCCTTCATACTATTTCTTCGTAGCTTTGTGTATTTTTAGGAGCAACTTCCCTGCATGCTCACGATACGGGCAGTACGTACAATCAACACCAATGGCAGGAATGTCTTCTGACACAAGACACGCTTTAACATCATCCAGCGTTCCCTCTACCCATGAATCATCTCCCTCATACGGAAGTATAGTGACGTCAAACTCAAGCTTGCCATCGAATGCCTCTTTATCTGCTCGTCCGTTTGCGTATACAAAGTATGCGGTTGGAGAAACCTTAAATCCGTTGTTACGGAACAGCCACTGGTACATTTCAACCTGTCGCTTGTATCCATCTTTCCACTCTTCGTCTAGAGTGATACTTTCCTTTCCAGCCGTTGCCTTATAGTCGACTACGTAGAGCTCACCATCTGGTTTGACCCACACATCATCAATACCACCTCTGAATATAAGATTTGATGGTTCGTGATGTACTTTGATTCCCCGCTTCATAGCGTCGCGCCACTCTTCCATGCGAGGATCGTTAAACGGAACCGCATCTATCTTGTACTGTTCCATCAATGGATGCGGCTTTCCATCAGCACGGTGAATATCGAATTCCTTCTTGAACAGTTCGTCTACTGCATTATTTAAATTAAACGGAAACGAATCAGGACGCCCTACGCCATATCGTGCTTCCATCCAGAAGCAGCGAGGACACTCGAGAAAGCGTTCTACTTTAGAGCGAGAAAGTGTATATGGTTCTTTGGATGTTGGATTAAAACGCCCTTTCTCCCATTTTAGTTTGTACGGAAATGCCATGTATGTAGTATACCAAACTACATACCCACCTGACTGGTGCCGTCCGTAAGAGCATCAATCTCAGCAATGATAGAGCCAATTCGTTCAGGTGTGAGTGAGAATGTACGCAACACTTCCCGCTTCTTCTTCAGTTGCTCAGTCGTTACAATTCCCTGTTCAATCAGTAACCGCTTCTCGCCTTTCTTCAAGGTTGTAAGGGCGGTAACAGGATATACACCAGTGACTAGCATACGGTCATACAGGTTCCCTTCGCTTGGATAGCTCCAGCCAATCAGATTGACGCCTGCGCATGTGGCGTAGTCGATTGCTTGCCCGGTGAACTTTGTGTTCGTAATCAAATAGCCGTGGTCAATAGGACAGGTGCCGTTGACTGATGGGTCACAGTTACGAATATCATCAAGACGCGATTTTACATATAGCGCTACTTTTACGTCAGTCTTATATCCCGGATCATTGTGATACTTCAGTTCTGCCGCAAGATACTCACCGTTACGTGTCGCATATACATCTACCTCATGACTGACGCATTTGCCGGGAATAAGGCGGCGCCACTGCACGTCCCATCCGTCTTTACGAAACAGCTCCGCAACAAAGTCTTCGAAGGGATGGCCAGTTGGACCTAGATCAAACAACGCACGACGCAGACTATATCTCGCCGCAACAGAACGCGTATCTGAGCGAAGCAACTGAAATGCCCGCTTATATATATCTTGTGTACGAGCTCCCGTAACAAGTGTGTTTTCGATAATCTCTCGAATGCGTTTAGCTGAAGCACGAGATGCACCTGATCGCAGGAGCGATGTCTCGAGTTTTGAACCATCAAAGTCTTCTCGTGTGCCGTCTGCTTTTAGGATTTCTGCCATACTCACACAATGATACCACCTCCAAGACAGTGGTCACCGTTGTATATAACGAGTGACTGACCTGCAGCAATAGGTTCAGTGATTGGTTCTGCAGGAATAAAGCGGGTGCCAGATATAACCCCTTCCACTCGCGGACCATGATAGCGATACTGAGCTGATACTGAACCTGCGTCCATAGATTCTATGCAGTTCATTGACGTCAGGTTGATGTGCTCCGTCTCTGTCGGGAGTGTTGGTGTATGTGATACAACCAACTCATTCTTCTCTACGTCTTTAGCTACCACATACCATGGGCCAGGCAGAGCATCAGCAAGTGAGATTCGTTCACCAAGCGTGTGAAGTAACGAACCAGTGTGCCTCCCTACAAGTTCTCCGTCAGCAGTAACGGCAGCTCCACTATCAACTCCGAACTCTTGGGTGAGAAACTCCTCTACCGATATTGAGCCAAGAAAACACACACCCTGACTATCCTTCTTCAGGGCATTGGGAAGGTTGTACTTCTTTGCCAGTTCACGCACCCTCGTCTTATGCATCCCACCAAGTGGAAAAAGTGTTTTTGCAAATACCTCCTTCGGCACAGCCCACAGGAAATAGCTTTGGTCTTTACTGGTATCAATTCCCTTAAGTAGCCTTCCGTTTTCTGTTTGTGCGTAGTGGCCGGTAGCAACAAAGTCTGCGCCTTGCTGCATAGCGTAGTTAAAGAACGCACCGAACTTCACCTCTCTGTTGCACATAATATCGGGATTAGGAGTACGACCCGCTTTGTATTCAGTGAGTAAATAGTCAATTACCCCTTTTTTGTATTCTTCAGAGGCATCAAGGGTTCTAAAGGGTATTCGTAGGTGTGCTGCAACACGCATCGCATCGCGCCTATCATCAGCCCACGTGCACGGCATGCCGGGCGGGTACCAGCCTTTGATAAACACTCCGGTGATATCAGCACCCTGCTCCTGCAGTAGTGCAGCAGTTACAGCTGAATCAACACCGCCAGAAAGTCCAACGTATATCTTTTTCCCTCTCATATATGAGGTATACCATTCTTGACACCCTGCTCAAAATTGTAATGCTATACATAGCTCTCCCAGAAAGGAGGTGGACCTTGAGGAACTTTCAGCACCTATCGCAGGTAACAATCCGAATTGAGCGGGACTCAGCTGTCTTCTTTCGCAATCCCAACAGCACACGGGATATGCTCCGAGTGGAAACCATACACACCCCTATTGATCTCGAGCTAACAGTACAAAATATACGGGGTCGATGGTGGGCAATGAAGATGAATGACGGAACTTCTGTTCAACGAGGCATCCCTATCGAATCTGCCTCAGAAGAAGCGAGCCTCGAACGACTTTGGAATGACCTGATACTTACTTCGGTTGTGGGATGTAATTCCAGAGGCATAACAGGACCGTTATTTGAAGAGTAATACTTAGAGTGCGGCACGTGCACGTTGCCGCACTCTTTATATTCCGTATCGCGCTCTGTTAGCCTTATGTTCCTCGAACGTTTTTGCGTAGTGCATCACACCCTCATTATCAGTTAAGTAGTAGTAGTTATTCGATGCTATCGGCTCTAAGACAGCTTGAATAGCATCAAGTCCTGGATTGTTAATGGGTCCAGGCGGCAGTCCAACCACACGGTACGTATTGTAAGGCGAGTCTGATTCCAAATCTGATAGCGTTGGACTATACGTTGGTCGCCCATAAATATACCCAAATACCGCATCAACTTGTAGCGGCATTTCATCCTCTAACCTATTCATCAGCACGCCGGCAATCTTTTGGCGCACTTCAAATGACCGCCCCCTCTTTCTCAAGTATTGAGGCAAAGGTCACAATCTCTTCGAGTGTAAACCTAGATTCTTCTATTTCTCCCCTGAGCGGTTCAATTCGCTCATCAAACGTTGTACGCATTCGCTCAATAACCACATCAGGAGTTACGTCAGGCATAAAGAAATAGGTGTCAGGGAACAAGTATCCCTCGTACACAGTTCCCTTTTCAATAAACTGTTCGGTATCAAAATCTGGTATCGCTCGCTTGAGTACGGCGGACATATCTCGCACCGTCATTCCTTCTGTTAAGGTTATGCGTTCTGGTGCAAAGCCAAACTCTCCGTTCACGAGGCGAACACCAACAGTAATGAGTGAAGCAGGGGTATCAAAAATATAGATTCCAGAATCAATATCATTATCCTTGCCGAGTAATCGGAGTGACGCTGTGAATAGGAATGGAGAACGAATCACATATTCCTGATGAAGCGACTCTGCCACTACGGAGAGCGGTTGCCCCTCCTTTACTTCAACCATCATCCCAACTGGGAATGCAGATGGCGGTGTAGCAACGTACCAGAGTGCAACAGCACATCCAAGCACTGTAACGATGCCCAGAACGACTACTACGTATCGTATACGCAGTAGAGCAAGTGCGCCGAGTGCGCGTAGAGCTATCGGTTGATGCAAATTCATTATGTTGGCAAGTTGAACGGTGCTTCAGATGTTGAAGACTGGATACGTGGCATGGTTGGTGTTGTAACAGTTCCTGAAGGTATGTGATAGAGGGTTGCTAGTTCTTCAGTACTCATAATATTCCACAGACCTTCATATGGATCATGGAAAAAGGCTCGACGTCGGTACATCTCTACCGCCAAGTGCTCTTCATGATGCTTGTGATGTCCGCCCGGATCTTCCCACGGCCAATCACTAAAGCGTGTTGAAAGCCGCGAAGCAGGTCCAAGACTGTTATATGTCTCACTGTTAAAGGGCTTAAACATACCAAGCTGACTCGTGATCATACTGCCCTGGAAGTTGTCCTTTGGTGCGGCATAGATACTACGAATACCCACATCAAATGCGAGCTTTGAGATGTTTCGCTCAATAGCTTTAATACGATCCTTCTGTCCTTCAGTTGGGCTTGGGAATCCAGCAACCTTTTTAACTTCCCCCGTAGCTTTATCGACATACTCAGACTGTATCTGAGACTCAGTCCGAATCTTTTCAATCTCTTCGCGACCTACATCTTTCCAGTCTTTTGCGCCACCAAACTTCTCCTTTTTGGATACCCGTATTACAAACTGTACCCACATCTGCTCGCCAGGACCAATGGATCCGCAACTTTCCAACACTTGCGCCAGTGGATCAATCTGCTCTTCAGGTTTCGCTACTCTATCCAAACCAAAATCTACATACGTCTTTATTGGATACGCATCTGGTCTACCAGATGGATGGGTAAACTCTGCACCAAACATACTCCAATGATGATCAGTTGGGTCAACGAGGCGTGAATAATCTTCTGTCTCTATGATTTCCATTCCAGGGTACTGCGCATAGAACGCAGACTCAATGAGTCGCCTAAAGCCTTCCCGAGTCCATACGTAAAACTTCACCTGTCCCCCGATGGAAACAAGTTCAAATGACCACCACGGACGCACAGCACCAAGAAATAGTCGCTTGTACCATGTAGATTCACCCGGAGCTTGGTGCAGGTTAGAGAACACCGCCTCCATAGCAAGCGGGGTCTTCATAGTGTCGCGGGGTAGACGAAGCTCCAATAGAATGTATTTCTGCTTTGCAAGGTTCGCCGCCTTATTGGCCTGCACCCAACGCAAGAATGCGTATCGAACAAGTATGAACGGCATCCAGAGTGGTGCTAAGAACAACGCGAAATTAAAGTTTCTCATTGTCTGCTCAGGAGATATGAAAAGAAAGAGAACGAGCGCTACAACAAACCCGATAATGATCGGGCGGGCCATAAGGTGCACACCTGCACCATCGTGACCTGAGTGTAATGCGTGTTCTATTACGTGGAGAAACGGAATGGGAGAACTGCTTCCATGTGCATCTGCAGACATGTTTCAAGTATACCAGCTGTTAAACGAACAACACCGCCCTTCTGGGCGGTGTTGTGGTTAGGCAAGTGCGTACGTGCCGTTTTTGTTTTTCTTGAAATGTTTCGTGTCGTTGAGATTCACGAGAATAGTATTGTCCTTCACGTACCGTACTTTCTTCACTGCCTCGATTACCTCGTCGCGTGTAAGAGGTTTCTTCTTTAGTGCGTCGCGGATAACATCACGAACAACTCCTGGCTGGTATCCC
>JAHJIK010000064.1 GCA_018823385.1 Patescibacteria group bacterium
CGTAGCTCGTTACGGAACTTTGTTTGGAACTGATAGGTGTACACTGGCAGGTCACGGTACGAAGATACGTGATCACGCATCATGCGTGCCATCGGCTCTTCATGCGTACACCCAAGTCCAAGCTCATTATCATTCTTAAGCTTTGTCTTAAACCACACATCAACTTTTTCATCACTCCATCGATCTGTTGTTTTCCAAATCTCAGGATCCTGCAGCGCTGAAAGAGAAACCTCTTGTCCGCCAATTGCATTCATCTCTTCACGAATGATTGCGCGGATGTTTTCAAGTACACGCATTCCCAGTGGAAGGTAGTCATAGACACCTGCCATCTCTTTGTGTACGTAACCTGCACGAATGAGAAGTTGCGCGTTCTTTGCTACCTCATCAGCTGGAGCCTCACGACGGGTTTTGGTGAAAAGAGTGGTCTGCCTCATATATAGACAGTATACGACTGTGGGTTAAATAGGGCAAAACTACCCCACTATCTTAAACACATCCGATACGGTAATCACAAGCATAAGGAGTATCAGAAGCCCGAAACCAACCATATTCAAGGTATTGGCCACAATAGGCTTAATTGGACGTCGTGTAACTGCTTCGATGATAACGAAGAGGAGTCGGCCTCCATCAAGAGCTGGGAATGGAAGAATATTGATGAGCGCAAGGTTGATTGAGATGATGGCAGTAAGTGCAATCAAGGAAGCAAATCCGCTGTCTGATGCATTCCCCACCGCCCCCGCGATACCAATTGGTCCTGACACCTGTGACAGGTCAGCTGAAAGTGTGAAGATGCTCGCAAAGAACTGTGCAAGACCAACAGCTGTTTGCTTGGTTAGTTCCCAGGTTAATACAAAGCCATCAATAGGGGCTTGGTACCATGGAACAGAAATAGTACCGACAGTGACCAAACTCACACCGAGTGCTACTCGTGAAGGAGCCGCGGCAATAACACCAGTACGTGGTGTCGCTTCAACGGTTCGCGTCACCCCATCAGCACCTTTTACTTCAAGCACAACGCCATCTATCTCTGTCGCGAGAAGATCGGTAAATGCTTGAGCATCATAGTGGGTGAACACGTCACCCTGTACGGTCACGCTTTCAATAGCATCTCCTGGCAATAGTCCGGCATCTGTAGCTGGTGAGTTAGGAAGCACCTCTGCAATCGTAAGGACTGCGTCTGGCGCGTTTTGTGCCTGTTCTGGCGTAAGAGCGCGAGGTACTCCTACTGCTAGTGTTGAGCTCAACAGAACCCAAGCGAAGATAAGGTTCATGGCAATACCCGCAACCAGTACGAGTGCCTGTTGAATACGAGGACGTGCACTAAATGAACGATGACTTTCCTTTTCGTCACGTGCGTCTAAATCTTCACCAAATATTTTTACGAAACCACCAAACGGAAGCCAGTTAAGTGAGTACTCTGTTTCTCCTTTCTTAATTGCATATGCTCTCGGTGGGTATCCAACACCAAATTCATCAACGCGCATCTTGCAGAGCTTTGCCACAAAGAAGTGGCCAAGCTCGTGAACGACAATAAGTACGACAAGAACAACAATGAAGAGAAGGATATCCATGTATTAGATAGCTATTTCCTCCTGCTTCTTCTTAAAGGATGCTTCGAAAGCAGCAACACCAGCATCAATCTTCTTTTGAATCTCTTCCTTGTATCGAGCCACGTCATCTTTACCCATACCGCCCTCCTTCTCATCAGCATCAAGCTGCTTCATTGCTTCATTACGATGACCGCGTAGGGTAATTTTTGCATGCTCTGTTCGCTCTCCCGCCATCTTGATGAGGAGCTGTCGACGCTCTGCGGTTAGATCAGGGAAAATAATACGCAGACCAATATCATCAGTTGATACGGAAACACCAAGGTCTGCTTCCGTGATAGCGCGTTCAATGTCTTTTCCGTTTGACTTGTCCCATGGCGTGATGCGAATAGTTCGAGCATCTTCAACCGCAACAGACGCAAGCTGCTGGAGTGGTGTTCGTGCCCCGTACACTTCAGGGCGTACGGTATCAAGAAGCGCTGCTGAGGCGCGACCAGTGCGAATACCAGAGAGTTCTCGTGTAAGCCACTCTTCAGATTCTTTAATATTTGCGTCTAGTTTGGAAAAGTCGTATGCCATATATCGCTAGTATAGCAAACCTACGCTCGAAGCGTATCAGGAAGCACCAGAAGAAGGTGTTCGTATATA
>JAHJIK010000065.1 GCA_018823385.1 Patescibacteria group bacterium
CCTTGGGTATCTGAAGCCTTTACCAATGGAGTTCAAAAGCAACCCCCTTCCAGTCAATTGTTCTGAACGTGCCCAAACCTGGAGCAATGCTATAGTTTAATCACCTTAAATATAATGTAACTTTATGTCTTCACCAGAAGGATTCAAATCTAGCCCAAAAGATGACTTTGAAAAGCGAATGCAAACTGAATATATAATTCCGATGAGTAGCGAACTTCAAAAGATAGAAGAGTTGTTTCCAAATTTAGATCCAAAATCAGAATTGGCAGATCTACTTCTTGACATAAGTTATGAGCTTAACACCATGCCAGATAATAGAATGGATGAAGACGAACTGCGTCAAAACCTGACAAATTTACGCTCAGCTGTTAACAGCCTTCAAGATGAAAAGCTGACAGAGGAGAAGAAGATGTCTATTGCTGTTGAAGGAATTAAGTCATCCTATTAGTTAGAAATAAAAGTTCCAACGTCGTACCAGGCTACCGGCACTCGTGATCGGTGGGTATTCGACCACTACACATCAATTAAACAAAGGAGGGACTGGGATATAATTAAGTAATGATAGAGAGACCCAATAATAATAGCGAAAAACTTCCTACATTTTCACTACGTCAGGCAACTCGGGATGATTTACCTTTTCTCTTCAAAGTTTCAACAGATGCCATGAGGCCAGTTACAGCAGCCTTAAATCCAGGGAGGGAGTTTAATGAAGAAGAAGAGTTCGCTAAATATGAGGAGAAATTCGAGCCAGAAAAGATAAAGGTGATTCAGTATGAAGGACATGATGTTGGCCGGCTACGAGTAGTGAGAACTCCTGAATCTATCTATATAGGTGGGCTACAGATATTACCGGAATTTCAGGGTATGGGTATTGGTAGTGCCATAAACCAAGAACTTATCGATGAATCAAATCGTACAGGTATCCCAATAATCAGCGAGGTTCATCACGTGAATGAGAAAAATCTACACATAAAAGAGAAATTTGGCTTTAAAGAAATTAGTCGAAACGAGACTCAGGTAGTTATGAAGTACACACCTAAGCGCACATAATAGTTTGAATACAGTCCTAGACGACCAACATTCCATTAGTAAACAAGACCTAATTAAGTAAAACCCTTACTCTTTAAACAGGGTTTACTATTCTCTGCTAGTATAGTGACTATGGTTTCAGACGTGCACGGAAAGACGTCAGTAATTGCCGCGCTCGCAGGCAATACTTTTTTGGCTATCATAAAAACGACACTTGCTGTTGTAACAGGTTCGGTCAGTATGTTTGCTGAGAGTGTGCACAGTATTGCAGATACGCTCAACCAATCGCTTCTTCTCATAGGTATTCATCGTTCCAAGAAGCCTGCCGATACTGCACGTGGATATGGGTACGGAATTGAACGCTTCTTTTGGTCTCTTATATCAGCATGTGGTGTGCTATTCATTGGTTCTGGAATAACGGTCTTCCACTCCATAAGTTCCTTACTTCACGCAGATGAGGTGGTACCGACACTAAGTGTGGTAAGTATTGCGGTATTGCTTGTGGCACTTGTCATTGAAGCAATCACGCTTTGGATTGCTATTAAGGAAGTAAAAGGAAAGCAGCCATTCTCAAAAGAAATGTTTGATGATGCTGATCCAGTCTTGTTAGCCATCATCTACGAAGATGGGGTAGCGGTGCTTGGTGTTCTCTTTGCCCTTATCGCCCAGTGGATGACGTATATCACAGGCAACCCAATATTCGACGCATTCGGAGGAATTGCCGTAGGTATCATTCTCGGTATTCTCGCTGTTCTGCTTATCATCAAGAATCACCAGTATATTATCGGTAAATCGCTGAGTGAAGATATTACCGAAGAGATTGTAAAAGCTCTGGAGAAAGATGAGTGCATTGAACTTGTTACGGAATTCAAATCTGTTGCCGTCGACACGCAGAAATACCGTATCTTTGCTTCGGTTGAATGGAATGGATCTCCGTTATACGAGGATATATATGACGACGGCGATCTGCAGGAGGAATTTGATGAAATTAAAGAAAGCTTCCCTGAATTCACGAAGCTTATATTCAAAATGACTGACCGTATACCGCGATTGGTAGGGAATCGTATTAAGATCATTGAGAAGGAAATTATTGAGAAATTTCCGCTCGTAGCGTACGTGGATATTGAGATTAATTAAGTCTACACACCCATGCGGGTATGTATTCTAACGCTCAGCAAAGAGATGATTGAATGTCTGTGGTATTCTATTTTTGGAACTGAGTATACCGTTTCAGTTCTAACATCGACCTCAAAAGATTGGAAAAGAAATGCGCGGTGGTTTCGGAAGAATGGACAGAGCGATTCAGCGCCAAATCAGAAGGGCTGAAGAAAGTGGTGATCCTGAACGCATCAAAGAAGCACACAAGCTTGCTCAGGAGTCCTATGGAATGGGTACCGGCATCATCGTCGGCTCCGTCATCGGCACAATTTTACTCCCTGGTCTCGGATCCTATATCGGCGCAGGGATCGGAGCGTTCCTGGGTCACAAAATCGGCGGGAAGTAATCTGTCAACAATGAACTGCAAAGGCTGGGAAACCAGCCTTTTTCTTGATTTTCTGTGTGAGTGGTATTCGAACAATTGTCTTAGCTACACGGCTATGCATAGGATACACTAAAGAGACCATGAAGGACTTCTTTACCAACAAGACACACCTCACTCAAATTGGGGTGGCAATCGTTGTGTGTGTTGCGGCGCTACTGTTCTTCCAGTTTATGACCGTTATGTCGGCGGTGACCTATGACCGTTCAGAAGGCGTTCCCGAAGAGAGCTCTGAAAAGAAAGAGAAGGCAAAGCCAGTGCTTGATACGGCGGACTATGATCGACGAATCAATCGACTTGCACATATTCCAGAGGTAAGCGCGACTGCTACAACGACCGAGCTAACAGCGACACAGAAGCGTTGGCAGGAAGCGGGGAAGCCATACCCATTGCCTGGCGCACTCCTCCCATTCAATCGTATCGTTGCGTACTACGGAAACTTCTATTCAACGAGAATGGGAGTGTTGGGTGAATACCCAGAGGACCAAATGCTCGCAATGCTAAAGCGAGAGGTTGCTGTTTGGGAAGCTGCAGACCCAACCACACCTGTTATTCCAGCCATCCACTATATTGCAGCAACCGCACAGGCGACACCTGGTAAGGAGGGGAAGTACATTCTTCGCATGCCCGACAGTCAGATTGATATCGCGCTTGCGCTTGCCAAGAAAGTGAATGGTATTGTCTTTGTTGATTTACAGGTGGGTCAGAGTGATATTCAAACTGAAGCACCATACCTCGAGAAGTATCTATCGATGCCAGAAGTACATCTTGCAATCGACCCTGAATTTTATATGCGAGCAGGCCATGTCCCAGGAGACTATATGGGAACTATGGACGCCAGTGATGTGAACTGGGCTATCGAATATCTTGCCAAAATTGTACGTGATAATAACTTGCCACCAAAGATTCTTCTCCTACATCGCTTTACACAAAACATGCTCACAAACTCTGAGAGCATCAAACCGCTTCCTGAGGTGCAGGTGGTTATCGATATGGACGGATGGGGTGATCCTGTAAAGAAGATAAATACGTATGAACGTGTAATAACTCCTGAGCCAGTACAGTTCACTGGATTCAAGCTGTTCTACAAGAATGACCTTAAACCACCGAGCACTCGTCTCTTAACACCAAAGGAACTGCTTGAACTGACACCATCACCTGTCTATATTCAGTATCAGTAGCTGGAAGAAAGCTTGAGATTAAAGCTGTACATTTGAGATGCTACACTATACGCATGAAGACGCGTGGCTTTACGCTTATCGAACTGCTCGTTGTGATTGCAATCATTGGCATATTGTCGTCAGTAGTACTTGTCTCACTCAGTACGGCGCGAGCAAAAGCGAACGATTCTCGAAGGCTTTCCGATATGAAAGAGCTTCGGAGCGCACTTGAACTTTACTATACTGACAATAATGCATACCCCTCAACAAGCGCGTCGTGGTGGGGTAACTGTCCTTCCTTTGGGAGTAAGGGAACGTCTGGTGCTACAGGGTGGGTTCCAAATCTAGCACCCACGTATATCCCACAACTTCCACTTGATCCAAAGCCTGTTGGAACGAGTGGCTGTTATTTGTACC
>JAHJIK010000066.1 GCA_018823385.1 Patescibacteria group bacterium
CGTTAGGAGATATGTACCTGAGATATGGAGTCTCCCCCAACTCTTCTCCCACCTCAGGATATACGTCATTAGTCACAGAACGGTGCGCTACTGACACCCTCCGCACTACAAAACCGTGACACTACTTGTCACGGTTTTGTTTACCCGTCCTCAAATGCGTGGTAGCATCGCACAAAATGAATACCAAGCTCAAGGTCGTTGCTGTTGCGGGACCTACTGCCTCAGGCAAATCTGCAAAGGCGCTAGAAATAGCACACGAACGAAATGGCGAAATCATCTCTGTTGATTCTCGCCAAGTGTATCGAATGCTTGATATTGGTACAGAAAAGATTACTCCGGAGGAGATGGAAGGCATTCCGCACCACCTTATCGACATACGCGATCCAAAGGAAAGCTATAGCGCGGGAGACTTTGCACAGGACGCAACGAAACTCATTGAAGACATCACTGCCCGCGGAAAACTCCCTATCCTTGCTGGCGGGTCTCATTTCTATTTCCATGCATTGATATACGGCATCCCCGCACATGTAGCGATGGACCCCGTTCTCCGTGCAGAACTTGAGACATACACCGACCAAGAGCTGTATGAACGTGTACAGGCTCAGGACGCACACCGTGCAGAAAGTCTTGATCCAAATAACCGGAGACGATTGATACGCGCACTCGAGATACTTCAGAAGTATGAAAAAGTACCTGAGCCAATCGTCGAGCCGGTGTTTGATGTTGAATGGATTGTTCTAAACCCTGAGCGCGAGGTACTTCGTGAGCGCATCAGTGCACGGCTTGAGGAGACACTCGCTAAGGGATTGATACAAGAGGTTGAGAAAGTACGTGAATATGTTGGCGATGACCGCCTCAACGAACTCGGTTTGGAATACAAAGTAATTGGAGAGTTCCTACGTGGAGAACGTACGGAAGACACCCTACTGCCTACTCTGACCTCCCGTCTGTACCACTACGCGCGAAGACAAAAAGCGTGGCTACGAAAGCTTGAACTTAATTAGAGTACACAGAGAAGTGTGTTCCTGAGATTGCCTCATACCCACCTCCATCATCCCGACAATATGCCTTGTATCCAGCTGCCCGCACAGCATCTCGAAGCTTGCAGTCAACAGTCTCAAATACAGCACGTAGTCCCTGGTTGTCCGCAGCCTTAACAAAACTGATTACGTTTTTTGAATCATACGTTGCAGGTCTAAATGCAGCATCTATACACGTTCCATCATTGTGACACGCTGCTTTGTGCGTTCGCGAAGGCGGATATGCTTCCGTCACAACAAACGTTCCTGAATAGTTTTTTGCCAAGCTTTCAATTCTATCTGCTGTTGCTGGATTTAAGGTGCAGCTATTTGCATTTGTGCACGACACACCAGATATCGACCTGCAGGTAGGGCATCCTGCAGTACCTGTCACTCCACCCGAAACGACACCGAGCCCTGAAGTTGAACCCAACTCCTCTCCGCTATATATCGAACGAGTGGTTTTTCCGACAATGCACCACTCACCTGTTCCGCCAATGATTTCATTCCACGGTCCAAGCTTAGTCGTATTCCCAATTGTTGCATCTGGGTTATAGAGCGACTTCATAATGAAATCAACCACAAGCCAAGAGCTTAGTACGATAACCATTCCAATTACTGCATTCGTAAGGACGGTACGCCCCATCTCCCTATTACCTGGATTGGTTGGAGAAAAGAGGAACAGCGCACCCGCATAGGTAATGATCAGAATCAACAGAATGAACGCAACCGATATACTTGCATTCACTAGGTTCTGCACCAACTGCAGCGTACCCGCAAAACCACACGGACATGCAGAACACTGTGTTGGCACTATCGCAAAGTCTGGATTAAGGATGGGAAGGTTTGCTGCTTGTGCCGATGGAGCCAGTATGAAGAATGCCAAGAACGTTGAGAGAAGAAGTTTCTTCATACTATGGGAGCTGTACTGATCCTGAGCAGAATGAGAGCCCAAGGTTTCGCCCACTGTACACATCACTCACGCCGGGAGCAGTCCAGACTTGCACATCAAGTCCGCAGATCTGTGAGTCAGTCAATCTCAGAGAGGTGCGCAGCGCATTCTCGGCTTCCTTACGGTTTTGACCGAGCGGTTCTTCTTGCAGATTAATGAGGAACTGGGCCTGTGATCCATACGCATCGGGCTCAATGTACGTGATGAGGAAAGCACTCTCGTTAGTTCCGGCAACCTGATAGCCTGACGGACCAGCCCAGTCTGGCTGCTCCTCAGGTACAAATGGTTGCGTATATACAATAGCGCCACTATCAAGCTTCAACGGAACCATTCCACTATTTGACCCTGAACCAGTTACGACACCAAAAGGATCTTCTTGCTGAGATTGATCAGTTGGCTCCGGTGTTGATGGTTTAGATACAAATACAAAGATAAGTACTCCAACTACAACGAGAGTAATAAGAATTGAAAAGATGATGAGGAATCGCTTCATATATTCAGAATTGTATCATTCATACTCTTAATGGAGGGGCACGCTACATTTCTTGGCTGTCGTCTGCCATGGCTGGAATCCGCCATTCGCTCCTGACTGGTTATACAAACGACACGCAACCTCGGTACTGTTCTCTGGATTGAGGGCTGCTGCCACACACTTATCATACAAAGTACGAGCTTCTGCAGTAGCTTTGATTGAGGCGGTGCAGTTACCAATCTTCCCTTTTAACGTTCCTGCCTTAGTACTGCACTGTGCAGTGAATGCAGCTGGACAATTGAGACCGGCAACTTTGTGTACAGTTAAGTTGATTTGCCAAAGACCAACTGAATATGAAGGTCCCGAACCGCCATCAAGCTTGTCAGAACCGCTTTTAGCACTTGCCTGACCACCGGCGCTTTCAACCATACAAACCTGAGAGGCTTCATTCGCTCTGTCACCAAAGCAGGCTTTTTTCATATTTGTGACGCTGCAGGCATTATTTTGGTTTTCAGGATTCGTACAGGTACCCCCTCCAGAAGAAACGCCGCTACCTGCTGATGAAGAAAGATCAGAACCTTCACCCAAATCTTCTCCCTGATATATAGACGTGGTTTCTATTGGCTTTACGCACCAGTTTCCGCCGTATCCATCACCAAGTATTTCGTTCCATGGACCAAACTTTGCGGTCCCCGTTGTCACCTCCGGGTTGTACAGCGACTTCATGATGAAATCGACAACCAGCCACGAGGCAAGCACGATAACAAAACCTATGACTGCGCTTGAAAGCATTGCTCGTCCCTGCTCACGATACTCAGGACTTGTTGGAGAAAAGAGGAACAGTGCACCAGCATACGTAATGATGAGGATAAGGATGATCGCACCTACTGAGATAGATGCGTTCATTAAATTCTGAACTAGCTGGAGTACCGCTCCGTAGCTCAGAGGAGCTCCACGCAAGCATGAGCTGTCATGATCCGACGGATCAGGAACAATCTCAAAATCTGGGTTGAGGATTGGCAGATTGGCGGCAAGAGCAACGCCTGGCACCCCTACACTTATGACCAAGGCAAATAGTATGGAGCCCACGAATCGTTTCATATATGTATTGTATGCCATATAGCCCGATATTCACGTCCTTTCCCCAGAGGCCGCATTCTGATATCGTACTGAAATAGGGTCCATAGTTTAATGGTAGAACGTCGGTCTCCAAAACCGTCGGTCAAGGTTCGATTCCTTGTGGGCCCGCATTATCAACGTATTGCACACTAACGAAACCCGGCATGGAGTTTCTTCCGAAGCTGCGTATGCGTAGGCACTGTTTCTTGCACCAACTTCCAAAAGCGCTCTGAGTGGTTGTGTTCCTTCGTATGACAGAGCTCGTGTACCACTACGTAGTCTGCAAGCTCGGGTGGAAGATAGATGAGTCGATAATTAAACGAGAGATTGCCGTTGGCCGAGCAACTTCCCCATCGTGTTTTCTGATCACGGATTGAAATAGTGCCGTACGTGAAGCCATAGAATTGATTGAAATATGCTAGGCGTTCAGTAACCAGCTTACGTGCGGTCTCTCGTGCATCTTTGTATGCTTTAGAGTTCTTTCGAGGGCGTGGAAGCTGTATGGGCACTGGACCCTTTCTCTTTTCTCCAAAGCGGGCGATCGTTGTTTCAATCCACTCTGACCTCTCTGCCACGAACGCTTCAGCAGATTTAATTGATACCCATTTTGGTTTCGTAACCAGTACAGAGCCGTCTTCACGGACCGTGATGCGTATATTACGTGAACGCGCAGTGCTTTTAATTACAATCGAGAGATTCACTAGGGGTTACTATAGCAACCTGATTCTGTCCATGCACCAACCGTTGTGTCACTCGATCCTCCACCTGAACCGAGACAAAAATAAGCGCCGCTAGGAAGTCGGGTCATTATGGAGTAATTGTTTGAATTACTAAACCCGATACCGGTATTTACACCTGTATGCATATGCCCATTTACATTTGGATTCGTTACGAGCCCACCCAGTGATTCGCAAATTTCTACCGCTTTAGACGCGTACGCTCCAGCATATCCACGAGATGCGCACTGTCCCGCCTTTGCCCAACCTCTATTCAAGTTTACGTACGAACCTGTATCGGTATATTCAAGCTCCATTATATTTCTGAATTCTCGCGTTTGCGCTTTAATTGCAGCTGCTCTGGAATTTTCTCGCGCTGTATTAAGGGAGGCTAAAACAACAGCAGAAAGAATTCCGATAATTGCGATTACGACGAGTAACTCAATCAACGTAAAACCGCGCGGCTTCAAAATCATTACAATTCATACTAGCATGCAGCTTTTGGAGCATATGCATCTAGCTGGATAAAAGAAAAACCGCTCCAATGAGCGGTTTTTCTTTTATTTCTTCACCTCCTTAAATACCTCTCGCTTTCGAGTGCGTGGATCGTATTTCTTGAGTTCAAGCTTTCGCTCTACTTTCTTCTTGTTCTTTCGGGTAAATACGATGTGGTCCGATTTCGTGGACTTCATCTTTACGAGATTTACTTGAGCCATAGTGGGGATACGGTATCAGGGAACGGCCTGTTATGCAACAGCAGCAACCTTCTTCTTTGCCTTAACAGCCTTCTTCTTTACCTCAAATACCGGCTCCCCGCCCTTAAGAGACACGGTGATTGTGCCGCCCTCCATAACACCCTGACTCACCATGAGAGACGCTACAGGAGTCAAAATCTTGTCCTGTATGGCTCGTTTAAGGGGTCGAGCACCATATTGTGGGTTGTATCCAATCTCAGCCAGCCATGCCCTAACCTGAGGCGTAAGGGTAAGGGTGATGCGCTTTCGAGTAAGGCGTCCCAACACTTCCTGTAACTGCTTCTCGACAATGTCGGTCAGTGCCTCTTTTGAAAGCATATCGAACATAACAATGTCATCGAGACGGTTCAGGAACTCTGGTCGGAAGTTCTCTTTGAGCGCTCCCATAACCTTGTCCTTCACCTGCTCATATCGGGCTGCATCAGCCGCATCACTGTGACCAAACCCAATGTTAGCCATTCGATCGATGTACTCCGCTCCAATGTTTGAGGTGAGAATGATGATGGTGTTCTTGAAGTTTACCTTTCGTCCCTTTCCATCAGTCAGGTGACCGTTATCAAGAACCTGCAAGAGAATGTTGAACACCTCTGGGTGTGCCTTCTCAATCTCATCGAACAACACCACTGCATATGGACGATGACGGATGCGTTCAGTGAGTGAACCTGCCTCTTCATATCCAACATATCCCGGAGGCGCTCCGATAAGTTTTGCAATTGAGTGCTTCTCCATGAACTCACTCATATCAACACGTACAAGTGCTTCAGGATCGTTGAACATGAACTCTGCCAGTTTGCGTGAGAGCTCCGTCTTTCCAACTCCTGTAGGTCCAAGGAATAAGAATGAACCAATTGGTCGGTTAGGGTCGGCAATACCAACACGAGAACGCTTAACCGCATCGGTAATAATTTTCACCGCTGCATTCTGACCAATAACAGAAGCTTCAAGCTCCTCTTCCATTCGACTGAGCTTTGACGCCTCTTCCTCAAGCATCTTCGATACCGGAATACCAGTCCATCGAGATACCACACCTGCAATCTCATGCTCCGTTACCTCCTCATGCAAAATGCGTCGTGAGCGCTGTAGTGTTTTAAGCCGCTTTGATTTAGATTCAAGATCTTTCTCAAGCTGCGGCACCTTGCCGTATCGAATCTCAGCTGCCGTTCCAAGGTCTGCTGTTGCTTCTGCATTATCAGCCTGTACACGAAGCGTCTCGAGCTCCGCTTTAATAGCGCGAATACCCTGAATTACTTCTTTCTCGTTCTTCCACTTTAGTTCAAGCTCCGAGGTCTTTTCTTTAAGGTCTGCGATTTCCTGATCAATCTGCTTGATGCGAGAGCGAATCTCTTTGGCATGCTCGCCTTCCTCATCTTTCGTTAGAGCCTCGCGCTCAATCTCGAGTCGACGAATCTTTCTATCAGTCTCCTCTAATATTGGCGGCTTGTTTTCAAGCGCAATACGCAGTCCTGATGCTGCTTCGTCGATAAGGTCGATGGCTTTGTCAGGCAGGAAGCGGTCGCTAATGTAGCGCGATGAGAGCTCAACCGCAGAGACGATTGCACCATCAGTGATACGTACACCGTGGAAGAGCTCATACTTGTCGCGAAGACCGCGAAGGATAGCCACTGCGTCTTCAACGTTTGGTTCATTCACATACACCGGCTGGAATCGTCGGGTGAGTGCGGCATCTTTCTCAATGTGCTGCTGGTATTCCTTTAGTGTTGTTGCACCAATCATACGAATGTCTCCACGCGAGAGTGCAGGCTTCAACATGTTTGAAGCATCCATGGCACCCTCTGCAGCACCAGCACCAACAAGTGTGTGCAACTCATCGACAAAGAGAATGACGCGACCTTCCGCTTTCTCTGTTTCTTTCATAACGCTCTTCATGCGCTCCTCGAACTCGCCGCGGTACTTGGTACCTGCAATCATGAGGCCAAGATCAAGTGAGAGGAGTTCTTTTCCCTTAAGAGACTCTGGTACGTCACCGGTTGCAAGACGCGCCGCGAGACCTTCTGCAATTGCGGTCTTTCCAGTTCCCGGCTCTCCGATGAGAACAGGGTTGTTTTTGGTACGTCGTGACAAAATCTGAATCACGCGATTGATTTCCTGATCGCGCCCGATGACAGGGTCGAGTGCGTTATCCGCTGCAAGTTTCGTAAGATTACGAGTGTACTTTGCAAGTGCGCGGAATCGCTTTGGCTCGGCAGTCTGCCCATCTTTGGCCGTCTTTAGTTCCTTGATGATTGAGCTGGCACTTTCGAGATCAATTTTAAATCGCTGCAATACTTCAGCTACCGGTCCTGGGTATTCCAGCACTGCCATAAAGAGGTGTTCGGTACCTACGAATGAATCATCCATTCGTGGAGCAATTTTCACCGCCTCCTCAATAGCTTGAGCGAGTTCTGGTGTGAGGTACAGCTGGTATGACGGCGAGAGTACGGATGCTGCTTCAGGGGTCTCGAGCATCTCAAGCAGCGTGTCTGAAAGGAGTAGTGTATCGATATCCATTCGGTCGAGTACAGAAAATACCAAACTCTCCTCCTGATGGATGAGGGCTATAAGAAGGTGCAGCGGACTAACGTGGTTTTGACCACGCTCGATAGCAAGCTCATGTGATTTCTTGATTGCTTCTTTTGCTTTTGCGGTGAAGTTTTTGAATGGCGGCATATAGATACAGTTTACTGACTAGACGTGGGGGTTGGATTAAGAAGGCTGGTAATACCATCGGCGCTCACAAATACACCTCCTGATCCGGTTGAGAGTCCAACGAGATTTCCTGACAAGTTAACCGCAGCTCCTCCAACGGGAATGCTTGAGAGACTGGTATAGAGTCCTGTCTCATCAACCTTCGAGAGAATACCGGTTGCAGCATTTCCTCCTGAACCAAGTGCAACAACAGTCTGACCTGCCTTTAGGTTCTCGTATCCGACGGTTTGAACAACGGTGGCAGTTGGAAGAACAGCGTCATCTGAGAATCCATATATGGTGACGGTTGCATCGCTCTGAACTTTCGAAGCCTCAGCTGATGATCCGTCTGGGAATGTGATTACCACTTCTTTTGGCAACGTGCTGTTTGAAAGTGTTGCGACGGCTCGTGCGCTTGGAAGGTATACCCCTGATGCAAGTACCGCTTTGTTTCGCTCGATAACAACGTTACGAGAACTCGCAATTGCGATTGCTGCCGTGAGGCGCTGCTCTTCACTTACCGTTGGCTTCTCAGGAGCTGGTGTACCCGGTACGGCAATTTGTGTTTCGGTAACCGTTTCAATCGTGTGGTCGACAATACGGTTCACCGTTTGCGTTACCGTTGGAGCGGTTTCATCAAGTAATGAGACAGTGAGTACACCTGTTGCGATCGAGGTTACAAAGTTGACCAGAATCGTTAACAGAAGCAATTGTGTTTTGTTGAGATCCTCGATATTCATATATCTCCACTATACCAAGAACACTTCCTATTATCGAGTGTCGATAAAGCGAACATTTCGTATAAGTGACGCAGCACAGCGTCGCACATCACGGAGCGTTGTCGTTGGTCCCCACGAAATACGCAGGGTTGATGACGCACGTTCCCTGTCGTCAGTAAATATACGTACGGGTCGTGACCCATCAGCATCTGATTCGCACGCACTTTTCGTGGAAACAGAAAAGCCATCAGCATCCAGAAGCATAAGGAGATAGTCCGTATCACGTCCAAGCAGTGAGATGTTTAGAATGTGTGGCACTTGGTTCGTTCCGTTCACCTCCACACTCTCAAGTACAGAAAGCATACGTACCATTTCTTCCTTGAGGGTTTGTGCGTGCACAAGAAAGGTCTCTCTGTTGTCTGCAGCTTCACTCAATGCTTCTGCAAAGGCGGCTGCAAGTGCTGGCGTTTCCGTACCTGGCCGAAGTGCATGCTGCTGCCCACCACCAAACGCAAGCGGCTGCAATGCAACATCTTTGGGAGGATTAGAACACCTGAACCACGCACGCCGCCAACCTTTTGTGCATCGAGTGTGATCATATCGGCACCAAGGTGCGTATGTTCAAAACTTCCAACAAGCGGTAGCTGGCTCGCGTCGACGTGTAACGCAATGTGTCGGTCAGGAGATATGGCATTTAAGATGCGCCGCACGTTACGAGTATCAAAGCGTGTTCCTGTTTCGCCGCAGACCGCCTCCATCACAACCAATACGGTTGTTGGTCGAATCTGTTTCTTTAACGCTTCTTCATCAATAGTGGCCCCTTGTAGGGCGACCGGTTCAATCTGCACACCAACGCTTCCAAACCGCTCAACCGGTCCAGTCGTTGAGCTATGTGCACTCGACAGATACAGCACGTGCATCTCTTCGAGTGACATTTCTTTCATGTTCAAATGAAGGTATCCCAAAATACTGAGATTGTTTGATTCAGTTGCTCCCGAGGTGAAGATGACCCCATCTGATTTAGTCCCAGCAAGTCGAGCAATACGAGTCCGTGCTTCTTCAAGCACTACTCGTGCAGCGACGCCATCCGCATGAACAGAGCCTGGATTTCCGAACAGCTTGGTAGCGTTCATAAAGGCGCGCCACGCACGAGGGCTCACGGGTGCTGCTGATGCCCAATCTAAATAGGTGCGTCGGGGTGAAATGCCAATCATATGCCTAAAGAGTGAGGGTTTTATTGCATTTTTGCAAGTTGCATGGTGTACTGAGACATATATGACACGGGTACCCCGATCACCTATCGTGGCCGTCATGGGCCACATCGACCACGGAAAGTCCTCTCTTTTGGACTATATTCGTAGCGCAAACGTAACCGCCGGCGAAGCGGGAGGTATTACGC
>JAHJIK010000067.1 GCA_018823385.1 Patescibacteria group bacterium
TACCGCCTATAGCTCAGTTGGTAGAGCAGCTCCCTTTTAAGGAGACGGTCCCAGGTTCGAGCCCTGGTAGGCGGACCAAATAATGAGACAGAAGTATTTGAATTAGCTACGGAGAATTCGACATTTTAAATAGATCACTGTACTTTCAAACAACGATCTCAATGGTGAGACTCGAAAAACCATAGTTGATTCCTTAAATGGATAGACGATTGGAGGAAACATGCTCATTAAAGACCCAGATGGGTTAACGAACACGCTTAAGTCGATTGTGTCTGCTCAAGTCATGGTTCGATATTCTGTGCAGCGCATTGCCGTAGGTTTACGGTACGATGCGGAGCTTGTCACTCAAGTTACACTCGACGATGTTCCGTACCTGATCCACCTCTGCGTTACGGTTCGCGCCGGCCGTACACCTAACGTTAAGCGTGAGCTCACCCTGACTGACCTCTCAGAGGAACCGGGTGCGCTGGTTGGTCTGGTCGCACAATGGACGCGCTTGCGCTTTGACGACTGGCTTCATGACCAAGCCTTTGCCGGAGCCTGCATACACTACCGAGACGGGCTGTTCTATACTTCAGTCAAACATGCTTCGGATGCGGGGCTTTGGCGTTTTTTAACGGGAGTTGTCTTCGGTGAAGTACGGGCCACATGCGACCGCACAGCTTCTGAAGGAAATACCCCGATGAATGCGGCCTGTCTCACACTGCAGCACCGCTTCGCAGCTTTCGCTTCTCAGAACGAACTTCGGTGGGCAAAAACCCAAACCTGTCTTTCGTAAGAGGAAGTCGCCACGGCCCCACGGTCGTGGCGAACTCTTTATATATCTTGGTTAATTATCAGCACAACGAAAGTGCAAACCGCTCCAACGCCTCCTTCATCGGAAGATCTCCTCTTCGTGAATTAGAAAGCAGTTCAATTAAATCTCTCGAAAGCTTTCTTGCTTCGCTACTGCTCCAACCTCGCCCTCCCTTCTCCATCATTTGTCGTGCCTTCCAGTGAAGAAGTCCGTGCACCATTTCAGGCACATCTCCCTGTCGTTCGGCTTTCTGGAGTTCTTTCCAAAGGGCAGCACCGTCTTTTGCACCAAGTGCGTTCACTAAGTCGTTATTAAATCCTCTCTTTGCTTTTGCTACTTCATTCAGTACAAACACTTTCTCCGCTTTCGCTTCAATCTTTTTCACACGAGCAGCGATAAGTTTTGGAGCGAGTATGGCTACCGGATTATCAGAATCAGCGAGGAGCTTCAGGTGCTCTAATACCAATTCTCCTGTCTCTGCTTTTCCGAACGGATCATCCAAAAGTACGAGTGACTTAGTGAAGAACAGTCCCTGCGAACTCAGCGCATTCATAAGTGACTCCTCGGTGAGAGTGTCTACATCAAGCCGTATGTATGCGGCTTCAGGTGCCTTTGCTCTCGCGGCCGCTATCCAGGCAAACGCCTTTGCTCGTATTTTTCCTGCATCGCTCCCGTGGAAGAAATAAATCATATGGCCGTCATCTCGCCCCAGTTCTTTCCACGCTTTGCCTCTACGATAATGGGCACACCGTGTGTTTGGTCAGCCGGAAGCGCGTTTTCCATAATGGTGCGGATCTTTTCGGTAAGCTCCTCGACTTTTGAATCAGCGATTTCATATACCAGTTCGTCATGCACCTGCAAGGTAAGGTGCGCACTGTCGCTCTCCCCTTCCTGTTTGAGGTACTCATACACCTGTACCATCGCGAGCTTGATCACGTCTGCTTCAGTTCCCTGAATAGGGGCATTGATAGCCATGCGCTCTGCCTGAGCACGTACGTATGGAAGCGGTGACTTAATACCACTGAACTCTCGTCGTCGTCCGAAGAGTGTTTCAGTATATCCATGCTTTCTCGCATACCCTCTGGTTTCTTCGAGGTATTCAGCAAGACGCGTAAAGGTGGTGAGGTAGTCCTCGAGGAATTGATGAGCTTCTGCCGTACTGGTTCCGAGCTGTGCCTTTAGTGCATTTACTCCCATACCAAAGAGAATGCCGAAGTTAATAATCTTCGCGCGGCGTCGCATTTCTTTATCAACCTTGTCAGCCTCAACACCAAACACTGCAGAAGCAACTTCAGTATGTACGTCACGCCCTGACTTAAAGATGTTCATGAGCTTCTCGTCTTCAGAGAGAATTGCCGCAATACGTAGCTCAATCTGTGAGTAGTCGAGTGCCACCAATTCAAATCCTTTTGGCGCAATGAATGCGTTTCGGATTGCCCGCCCTCGATCACTTCGAACAGGAATGTTCTGCAAGTTCGGGTTTTGTGACGCCATACGCCCCGTAGTGGTACCTGCCTGAAGGAAGTTTGCATGGAGTCGTCCTCCCGCATCAAGCAACGGAGGGATGCTATCTACATACGTTGAGAGGAGTTTCTGCACCTGTCGATACTCAAGGATGTCTTCGATTACGGGGTGCAGGTCTCGAATCTTTTCAAGCTCTGACTCGCGCGTTGAACGTTGTCCGCCTGTTGTTTTCTTTTGCCCTTTCACCACAAGACCAAGTTCGTCAAACAAAACGTCACCCAGTTGTTTTGGAGAGCTGATATTAAACTCGTGCCCTGCCGCCTTGTATATACGCCTCTCTATCTCTCCCAACTCCTTCTTATATTTCACCGAGAGACGCTTCATCTCTTCTGTATCAACCAGTACGCCCCAGGCTTCAGCTTCGCGAAGAACAGGAATCAACGGCTTCTCAATGGTGTCGTACACTTTCAATAACCCCTCTTCTTCAGATAGCGTTCGTACGAGAGCAACATACGCCTCATCGAACTTTTCTTTCTTTGTGTATGCAAGAATGTCGTCGAGACTTGGGTTTGTGTAATCTGAAGCCAAGAGCCAAAGCATAAGCTGGGCTTCTTGGAACTTGGTTTGGTCAAGTGACTCAACATCTTCCGTTTCTTCTTCAGTAGCTTCTTCTTTTGTAGGCTCCACTCCCCCACCCAACACCGTACGGACTCTTGCCTTTAGTGTTCTGAAGCCAAGCTCGTCAAATAGTGTCAGTACGTTTGGAAGAACATTTCCGTTTAGTTTCAGTTCTTCCGGCAGCTTATACGGAACGGGCGCATCGGTTCGAATGGTCGCGAGCATCTTAGAGAATAGCGCATCCTCCTCATGCTCTTTCAACAGGCCGATAATACGTGCCTTGATGCCGCCATCA
>JAHJIK010000068.1 GCA_018823385.1 Patescibacteria group bacterium
ACCATCGGAACTTTGTTTCAATTGACGACCATGCGCTTGAATTCTTTGGGACCTGTTCTGCGTGCTCTAAAAAATAACTATGAAAAAACTACTGCTACTTATTTCTATACTGCTCATCGCACAACCCGCACTGGCGCAGAGCGAAACTGACTTTGAGAAACACGTATTCCGTGCGGAGGTGGTTCAGGTGCTCTCCAGCGGGGAACAGGCAATTACCGGTACTGCGTTAACGGAGGACTTCCAGAAACTACAGGTGCGGATAATTGATGGGGAGCGAATGAACGAGGTGCATGAGGTCGATAACCGCTCTGGTATTGAGCTTGCACCTGACGACATCTTTTATTTACACAACATTCAAAGCGAAGACGGAACTGATGTGTGGAGTGTGGGAGAACCTGATCGACGCTGGGTGTTAATCGGACTGACGCTCCTGTTTATTGTCTCAACTGTACTATTGGCAGGGAAGCCGGGCGCACGAGCTCTGGTTGCTCTTGCTGGTTCATTCCTCATTATTATATTTGCACTCGTTCCTGCACTTTCCGCCGGTGCGCCACCGGTCCTTACGTGTACGGCGCTTGCCGTCGCAATCTTGGCGTTCTCAATGTTTGTCACACATGGATGGAATAACCGAACATTCATTGCGCTTGGCGGGAGTGTGCTCGCTCTCACCTTTGCTGCCGCAATTGCACAAGCTGCGGTTGTGCTTGCTCAGATGTCAGGCTTTGTGTCGGACGAGACAGTGTCGCTAAACTTCATGACGCAGGGAACATTAAACCTCCCAGGTCTATTGTTGGGCGGAATCTTGATTGGAGTAGTTGGAGTGCTTAATGACATCAGTGTTTCGCAGGTGCATACCGTTGGAGAAATTCACACAGCAAACCCAGACCTGGACTGGACGCATGTGCTGCAAACATCGATGCGAGTGGGGAGGGAACACCTTGGAGCTGTCGTGAATACGCTGCCGCTTGCATATGCGGGTGCCGCACTCCCACTCCTCCTTATCTTTGGAGCTAGTGACGCGCCAATACTATTCACGCTCAATCGTGAGATATTTGCTGCTGAAATCATACGAACACTAGCAGGCGGTATGGGGCTTATGCTCTCTGGGGCCATAGCTACCGTGCTTGCAGCCTATGTCCTAGTGAAACTGAACCTAGATGACAAAAGGCCTCATGATACAATTCACCACAAGCATTAATAAAAATATATGAACAATATCGTAAACGAGATTTCAAGTAATAAGGGTATTAGAATCGCAAGTGTAACCGTCCTTGGGTTGCTTGCGCTCTTTCTGTTGGCGATCACTATCGACACCGTAAAGGGATTTGATGAGAATGCAGTCTACCCAGCAAAGACCATTACTGTGGTTGGAACAGGTGAAGCTACTGTTGTGCCAGACATCGCACGCGTAACATTCACCGTCCAGGAAACAGCAGACGATGTTGCTTCAGCTCAGTCTGCAGCTACTAACCGAACTAACGATGCGCTTAACGCGGTTGGTGAGATGGGAGTTGAAGAGAAGGATTTTAAAACTCTTAGCTACAACGTATACCCACAGTACGAGCAGATTAACTGTGCAAACGGCAATCTGCCCACGAAACGCTCCTCGTATCGTTGGATACCAGGTAACGCAGACCGTACAGGTAAAGATCCGCGATACAGCAAAGGTTGGTGAGGTGCTTCAGGCACTCGGTGATCTTGGTGTGCAGAACATTTCAGGACCAGATTTCTCTCAGGATGACGCTGAGGCTGGAAAGGATGAGGCTCGCTCAGCTGCCATTGAGGACGCTCGCGCTAAAGCTAAGGTTCTGGCCAAGGACCTTGGAGTTCATCTAGGAAAGGTTGTTTCCTTCTACGAGGACCAGGGCGCATACCCAATGTATGAAGGATATGCCGCAAAGGGTGGCGCTATGATGGACATGGGTCAATCAGCTCCAGCGCTTCCAGTAGGGGAGAACGAGACCAAGGTTATCGTGAATGTGACCTACGAGATTCGATAGACCCTATCACTCGTAAATACAAAGAGCCGGGACCGCCCGGCTCTTTGTATTTGACATCAATGAAACCGCGTACTATCATGGTTTTATATAAAGCCCTGGGGGCTTTTTTATTTGAACAACCGTATGAAAAACTTCTTCAACTACCTCAAGAACGTACGTGCTGAGATGACACACGTAGTATGGCCGACACAGCGTCAGGCTTGGATTCACGTTGCGCTTGTGATCGCCATTTCAGCGATTGTTGCTCTCTTCATCGCAGGTCTCGACCACCTACTTACTCAACTCGTAGAGCAGGTTGCTCTCTAATCACATATCTCTATGGAAATGCGAACCGCACCAGAGTTTTCAGATGAGGCGCTCGACAAGGAGCCTCGTTGGTACACCATCCATACCTATGCAGGGTATGAAAACGCTGTTGAGCGTAACTTGAAGCAGCGTATTGAATCACTCGGAATGGAGAACAAGATTTTCCAGGTAGTGGTGCCAACAGAGAAGAAGATCCGTGTGAAAGCAGGGAAGCGTGTCGTTGAAGAAGAGAAGATCTACCCAGGGTACATTCTTGTGAACATGATTGTTGATGAGGATTCATGGTTTGTGGTGCGTAACACTCCACGTGTTACCGGATTCGTAGGTTCAGGTGTAACACCGGTACCAATGGATGAGAGCGAGGTGTCTGGACTCATGAAGCGCATGGGTGCAGAAGCTCCAAAACACCGAATTGACCTGGTTAAAGATGATCCTGTGGTCATTGGAGACGGGCCATTTAAGGACCTAGAAGGAAAAGTGGGTGAGATTGATGAGGAGCGAGGTAAGGTCAAGGTTATGGTGGCTATGTTTGGTCGTGAGACACCAGTTGAACTTGATTTCTTGCAGGTTCGTAAACTGTAGCGTACAGTCTGATAACTAACGATATATGGCAAAAGTAGTAAAGAAAATTAAACTTCAGATTCCTGGCGGTAAAGCAACCCCGGCACCTCCTATTGGTACCGTGCTTGGTCCTGCCGGAGTTAACATTGGTGATTTTGTAAATAAGTTCAACGAAGCAACAAAGGACAAGCCAGGTATCATCATCCCTGTTGAGATGACAGTGTATGACGACCGAAGCTTCACTTTCATCATGAAAGTGTCTCCGATGTCACGACTTATCCTTAAGGCACTTGGTATCGAGAAGGGATCTGGAAAGGCTCCTTCAAAAAAAGCAGGTACCCTTACTAAGGATCAGCTTCGTGCCATTGCTGAAGAAAAGATGCCAGACCTAAACGCTGGATCTGTTGAGGCAGCTGAGCGAATGGTTGAGGGAACCGCTCGTTCAATGGGAGTTGAGATTAAATAGTGTTGTTTGAAAAAGGCGCCCGGTTTTGACCGGGCGCCTTTTTCGTTTACAGTCAGCATATGCAAATAACGGGGTACAAAACTCGACCACTCGTTCCACCCAAAGACTCTCTTTTGGATGCGATCGCCGCAACGAACTTAACTCTCCAGTCGGGGGACATACTGGCAATCTCCTCTAAGGTTGTTTCAATCCATGAGGGCCAATGTATTCCTACCGATGATATTGAAAAAGACACGCTAGTACAGAAAGAGGCGGACTGGATATTCTGCGCACCGGCATCTCGATGGCGTCGAGTATTCACAATCTCCAAAGGCGCGTTAGTGGGGTCAGCAGGTATAGATGAAAGCAACGGCAGTGATCACTATATTCTGTTTCCAACTGACCCATTTAAAAGTGCCAAGAAACTGCGGAAAGAGTTTCAGAAGATATTTGGCATCCAAGAACTGGGCCTCATCATTACTGACTCAACCAGTATTCCAATGCGTCGTGGAGCTATTGGGTTCGCACTGGCATGGGACGGGATTGACCCGCTTCGAGACTATCGGGGAACAAACGATATATTTGGCCGAACCATCAAAGTGGAGATGGCGAACCTAATTGATTCGCTTGCTGCAGCTGCGGTGCTTGAAATGGGCGAGGGGAACGAGCAAACACCCGTTGCGGTACTACGGGACTGTAAGAATATTTCATTCACCAACCGTAGTCGATCGAAAGATCAACTTCTAGTTGAGCCAGAAGATGATCTCTTCGCGCCACTTATATGGCGGAAGGGTTGGAAGAGGGGAGGTTAGGGGCGCTCAAGGGTTAGATACGTATACCGTAGACCCTCAAACTCTTTTTCTTCTGTAGAGAGAACCTTAGAAAACTCCTCCTCGTATGCAGGGAAGCGGGTGTCGCCTTCAGCATCACTCTCAACGAGAGTGAGATATATACGAGAAGCAAAAGGAAGTGCTGCTTCATATAGCTGGCCGCCACCAATTATGAATATCTCATCGGAACCCTCACAATCTTTTGCTAGTGAAAGTGCTCCCGGAAATGTTGTTGCAAGAAGTGCGCCTTCAGAAGGGTAGTCCTCAAAGCGGGTAACAATGATATTGGTTCGTCCTGGAAGTGGTCGTACTGAAGCGGGAAGCGACTGCCATGTCTTGCGGCCCATGATAACGGGGTGGCCGAGTGTTAGCTGCTTGAAACGTTTCAAGTCTTCGGGTAGGCGCCATAAAAGCTCCTTGTCTTTGCCAATAGCACGATTGTTACGCCCGACTGCTGCGATAATACTTATCGTGCTTTCTTGTGCCATTTTTGTTTCTTTTTAATATCCTTGTCAGTCCAGAGTTTCGGCAACATGCTTGCTGGGTCCCAGGTCTTCTTTAGCTCAGCAAGATTTGTTGAAGAGGCGTACTTGCCTGTCTTTGTATAATCGCGCTCGATGATAGGGCCCGTTTCAAAAAAGATGATCTGAGCGATACGGCGACCAACAACAAGAGGAATGATGTAGTTCTTGGAGTTGTTAGTAATTTCCATAGTCCAACGGTTAACGTATCCAACGTCACCCCATCCAGCACACTTACATACCTCGATGAAGTTTCGGCCTGTTGAAGAGCGAGCCTTCATCATGGTGGTGATGTGATTCTTTCCTCCAATGAATTCGTTGGTGTGCGCAAGGATGGTTTCGCCAGGGCGAAGCACAATCACTTTGTCGTCGGGGTGAATACCGTTCCATTCAAAGTTGTATTTCTTAAACGCTTCTTTCGCCACAACAGCGCGCTGCACGTTATCTGCACCCCACACATGCTTTACATGCTCCTCGTCCCAAATGTTGTACAGGCTGTGGTTGTACTTAGGAGGTTGTTCACGATAGAAGAACTCACCAAGGGTAACGTCATAGCTTGAGGTTGCCAGCTGTTCTTCAGTAAACGGGGAGATTACGATATCTCCCTTTTTCATTTCTTCGAGGATTCGTCGGTCAGATAGTGCCATAGTTTCTGATTATACCGCCATCGGTGCTTTTATTGCAGCATGAGACTCATACTCCTCAAGACGTATGTCGTCCATGGTAAATGAATCAATGTCTTTGATTTCTGGATTAAGCCATAGCTTCGCTGCAGGCATTGGTTCACGAGTTAGCTGTTCTTTCACGGCTTCAAAATGATCGTGGTAGATGTGAGCATCATTTAGGGTGAGAACCAATTCGTGAGGAGTTTTGCCAGTTACTTGCGCCACCATAGAAAGGAGAAGTGCATATGACGCAATGTTAAACGGAACACCAAGGAACATGTCACATGAACGTTGGACCATATGGAGAGACAGGTTGTCACCCGATACAAAGAACTGGAACATCATGTGGCAGGGAGGAAGAGCCATCTGATCAAGCTCGCCCGGATTCCAAGCGCTTACAATGAGCCTCCGATCTGAAGGATCAGTTTTAATCTTCTCAATCACGCGGGCAATCTGATCTACCACCAATCCATCTGGACCTTGCCATTTTCTCCACTGCACACCATATATGCGTCCAAGGTCGCCAGGGAACGCCGCCTTCGGTTTCCAATAGTCAGCTTCAGCGTTTGCGGTCCAGATAGTTTTATCTGTTCCGTTCAGTTCTTTCAGACGATTGTCGTCGTTAGAACCTTCCAAAAACCACAGCAGCTCGCTCTTAACCGCCTTGAAGGCAAGCTTCTTGGTAGTTAATGCTGGGAAACCGTCAGCCAGACTGCAGCGTAGCTGAATGGCAAATAACGCTCTGGTATCGCCACTTCTTCCGGTGCGATCACTACCGTTTTCAAATATGTTCTTAAGGGCGAGAAGGTATGCTTGTTCCATAATCCAGTAGTTCAATTCCTGCTATAGGTTGAGTTTAGCATGGGGTATCTGGAGCCCTCAGGTATACTGAGAATATGAAAAAAGGTGTGTTTATAGTCCTCGATGGAGGGGACGGATCTGGCAAAGCAACTCAGACTGAGCTGCTTATACAGCGCCTGCGTGCAGAAGGCCACGCTGCTGAGAAGGTAGATTTTCCAAAGTACGACGGAAATACGTTCGGCGCCCTGATCGGAGAATCACTTGCAGGTAAACACGGAGACTTCCTTAATCTCGACCCCAAGATTGCTTCAAGTCTTTACGCACTCGATCGTTTTGAATCGAGTCCGAAGATACGCGCACTCCTTGATGCGGGCACTGTCGTAATTGCTGATCGGTATGCGAGTGCCAATCAGATTCACCAAGGCGGTAAGGTGCATGACCCAAAAGAGCGTGAAGACTTTATGCTCTGGCTTGAGCTTGTTGAGTTTGAAATTCTAGGCATTGCACGACCCGATAGAACCATCTATCTTCGCGTGCCGGTAACGACAAGCCTTGAGTTACTTTCAGAAAAGAGAAAAGCAAAGATCGATGGCCTCGCTGACGGACAAATGGACCAGGTTGAAGAGGATCGCCAGTACTTGGAGAACAGCGTGAAGACTGCGGACTGGCTTTTGTCCCGAGAAGATGGCTGGTCAGCAGTTGATTGTATGGGTGATATTGGTATTCGCTCTCGAGAAGACATTCATGAGGATATTTGGAGAATAGTTGAATCCGAACTAACCTAAATGCGTATGAGACACTGTCACCGATAACCCCCACTATCACGTAACCGATTTACCATGCACACATACGACCACATTGAATCAGAAGACCCAGAAGTATTCTCAATCATCCAAGGAGAAGATAAGCGACAGGCTGAAGGTCTTGAACTTATCCCATCAGAAAACTATGTCTCAACAGCGGTGCGTGAAGCAATGTCATCATCACTCACCAACAAGTATTCAGAAGGGTACCCGGGGAAGCGATACTACGGCGGACAGGAATTTACAGACCAGATAGAAACAATTGCCATTGAACGCGCAAAGAAGTTGTTTGGTGCTGCGTACGCAAACGTACAGCCGCTTGGTGGCGCAAACGCAAACATTGCAATGTACATGGCGCTCCTCGAGCCGGGAGACACGGTACTTGGCATGGACCTGTCTCATGGTGGACACCTAACGCACGGACATCCGGTGACGTACATCTCAAAAGTATTCCGTTTTGTTCGGTACAAAATGAAAAACATTGAGACCGGTGAAATTGACTACGACCTACTCCGCGAGACCGCAATCGCAGAAAAGCCTAAGATTGTTCTGGCAGGATTTTCAGCATACCCGCGTGAACTGGACTGGAGACGGATTGCCGATATAGCTCATGAGGTTGGCGCATACGCAGTCGCTGACGTGGCGCACATTGCAGGCCTGATTGCTGGCGGGTCTGCAAAGAATCCATTCGACTATGGGTTCGATGTAATGACGAGAACAACGCACAAAACACTGCGTGGTCCTCGTGGAGGAATGATACTCATTCGCGAGAGTGAAGAGGTGGCTAAGAAGATTGATAAAGCAGTATTCCCAGGACTTCAGGGCGGCCCCCACATGCACCAGATTGCGGCGAAGGCAGTCTCGTTTAAGGAGGCTCTTAATCCAGCCTTCAAAGACTACGCACGGCAGGTGGTGATGAATGCTAAAGCAATGGCAGATGTATTCCTGGCTGACGGCGCACGCCTCATTACTGGAGGCACCGACAACCACTTACTTCTCCTTGATGTGTGGAGCTCATATGAGATCTCTGGTGGGGAAGCGGAGACGCTTCTTGACCGTGCTGGCATCACTCTCAACAAGAATTCAATTGCTGACGATACACGAAAGCCGATGGACCCATCTGGTATTCGGTTTGGAACGCCATCACTTACGACCAGAGGATTTACTACATCTGAATGCGAAGCTGTCGCAAAGATGATGATTGAAATTCTTAAGAAGCGTGATGACGAAACCGTGGAGCGTGTACGAGAAGAGGTGCGCGTACTCGCAGCAGCCCACCCCATCCCAGAGAGTTTTGTGAACCTCGTGTGAAGTAAGATGGAGAGAGTGAAGACGTCTTAGGTTCTGTTAAGGAGATTAGCCGCTAACATACCTGTATATGAAATTAACCACTATGTTTAGTTCAGTAGCAGTCCTCGCACTTATCGCGGTAGTTGCCGTATCGCCACTGCTTGTTTCTGCTAACGAAACAGAAGAGAAGCCGAGTCGAAACGGTACAAGCATGACTATTGGTGCAGATGGCGGCGTACTGGTGCGTGGCGCTGAAGTAACGGGTGTATCGGGAGATACTGTTACTGCACGTACTCAGTGGGGAGATACGTCTGTTACATGGACAATCGAAACCAACGCCAGTACTAAGTTTATGGATCTTAGTGGAAAGGAAGGCACGTTAGCTGATGTTGATACTGGAGAGACCGTAAGCTTCAGTGGTCATGTAGCTGCCGGTACCGCCTTCACGGTTGATGCTGATGTACTTCGTAATTGGTCAGAAGGTGAGCGTTATGACAACCGATCAGTAAATGCGGAGGTGCGAGCTGAACTTAAGGACAAAGCAGAAGGGTTCTGGAAGAGTCTCGGCGCTCGAGTGTTTACCGGATTCAAGTGGGGCGAGAATAAATAGTGAGTTTTTTAAAAAGAGTAGAAAGCCCGCATATGCGGGCTTTCTACTCTTTTTAAAAAACTCACTATTTATTCTCGCCCCA
>JAHJIK010000069.1 GCA_018823385.1 Patescibacteria group bacterium
GTTAGAACCCCAAGAATCCAAAGCACTATAGATCCTGCTGAAACCGATTTAACGGTTTCTGTATTTTCATTATTCATACTGCACTTTAGCGGTTTTAATCTACTAATTTTGGAGAGATGTAAAAACCTCCCCGCCAGTTGCGACCGACCTTTCGGCCAGCCCATACCCGTTTCCGGCTATGACCGCTAAAGTGACTCCTGACGAGGAGATTTTTACACTTTAGCGGTTTTGCGACCATATCCTTTGGAAACCAAGGGGGTTAGGCCATTTTTATTCAATTGTAGGCAGGTTCCCCTGCCGTCTTCATATGGTATCGCAGTTCTATAGGTTTGCTAAGGCTGTCCACGACCATGCGACGAAACGCTAGTTCTGCATAGACTATGCACTGGCCACCAGTCTGGCATCAATTAATAGGTGGAGGACAGGGACGTAATCTTAGATAAAGCAGCTCATTACCGTTTTACGAAAGAAGCCGACAATGCCTATCTGAATAGGATTTCCCTACTCCCAAATTCTAAGAAGGATCTAAAGCGAGCGATCCTAGAAAGGATTGAGGAGTTGATAGTTTCCTATAGCTCTCTTGCTACATACGTACCAGACGAGTTAATCGACTGTCTCAATACGCACCAAGGTACGGATAGGAGCCGGAAAGTGTATTTAGGTGTACTCCGAGATATGGAAAGACTTCGAGCCGAAGCACTGAGTAAATTGAAATAACTATATGCAAACCTTAGAAACCTCACAGATAGGGTTATCGCCCGTCATTATTGAAGAGAAAATAAAATACTGTTTGTACGCTCGTAAATCTACCGAGTCCGATGAGAAGCAAGCTCTTTCGATAGATTCCCAGATCAAGGAAATGCTCCAGATTGCCGAGCGAGAGAATCTGGAAATAGTGGATATCCGGAGAGAATCGCATTCGGCTAAAGATTCAGGACAGCGACCGGTCTACCAAGAACTTTTAGAAGATATACGGCGTGGACGCTTTAACGCCGTGCTAACTTGGGCACCTGACCGATTAAGTAGAAACGCCGGAGATTTAGGAACACTCGTAGACCTGATGGATCAAAAACTACTCCTTGAGATTCGTACTTACGGACAACATTTCAGGAACTCCCCTAACGAGAAATTCCTCCTCATGATTCTCTGTTCCCAAGCAAAGCTTGAGAATGACAATAAGAGTATCAATGTAAAGAGAGGTTTAAAGACGAGGGTAGAGATGGGACTACTGCCGGGACGTGCCCCTACGGGCTATTTGAAGGAACAGCGACTAGATAGAAAATGCCAGAGCATCCTCGACCCCGATAGAGCGCCAATCATCAAGAAGATGTTTGAGAAAGTAGCGTATGAGAAGTGGAGTGGACGGAAGGTATATAACTGGCTCAAGTTTGAGCTTAATTTTAAGACGGCTGCCGGGAACAAGAACCTGAGTTTGAGTAATATTTATATTCTTCTTCAGAACCCCTTCTACTACGGAGTATTTGAATACCCGAAGAATTCAGGTCGATGGTATCAAGGGAAACACGAACCGCTTATTTCCAAAGAGTTATTTGATTTAGTACAGGAGCAGGTAAAGAGTCAGGTTATTCGTTCCGAAACCAAAGAGTTTGCTTTTACTCGTCTCATGGAGTGTGGCTTATGCGGATCGAGCATATCCGCTGATGAGAAGTTTAAGAAGCAAAAGAACGGGAATGTTCACCGGCACGTCTATTACGGCTGCGGCAAAGGCAAAGATGTGAATTGCAAGTCTGGGTATATAAATGAGACAGATCTTATAGAACAATTCATCGCTCTTATGGATACCATTGATATCGACGAGATTGGTATTAAGGAAAAGATAAAAGCTGAGGTTGAGAGGTTTAAGAAGTTCCAGCAAGCTATTCTAGGCACAAAGACCAAAATTGAGATAGTAGATGTAGATATACGAAATTACGCTAAATATCTTTTGAGAGAAGGTGCAGATATCGAGAAGCGAGAACTGCTTGGATGTTTAAGAAGTAAAATAACTCTTGAAGATAAGGAAATCGCGCTGATTTCTTAAAGAGGATTTGTTGCACCTCGAACTTCAAAATGGAGGTGCGAACCAGTTGATTTACCAGTATTCCCCACATATCCAATAACTTCTCCCTTATCTATTGATCCGCCTGAGACAGCAAGAGAAGACATATGGGCGTACAGGGTCTGAACACCGCCCCCATTATCAATAACGATGTAATTCCCATAGCCGCCGTTGTAACCACCGCCTCCCTTGGCAATAATGACCGAACCTCCGGCTGACGCGTAAATCGGGTCTCCAGTTTCTCCGTCTATATCTACCGCGTTATATCCGTGATTTGCCTGCGTGATTGCTCCGCCTGGAAGCGGATTCCCAAACTTACCTGATGAAGAGGAGGTGCTTGAAGATTTTGCTGAGGCAGTACTCTTCTTTGTAGAACCTGAGCTTGCGACACTCTTTGAAGAAGCAGATGGAAATGCGCCGCCCGGGACAATGATTTCAGAACCTGCAATAAGTCCCTTGGTCTCGCTAATGCCGTTATAGAGAGCAATATCAGAAACATCAGATCCGTACTTCTTGGCGATTGATTGGAGCGTCTCGCCACTCGCTACCTTGTGCTGTAGACCTGAGACCGGAAGGATAATGAGGTCGTCTCCAATGCGAATAGTGCTTGCATCACGAATGTCATTTGCCCAAAGGATAGTTTTGGCGGAAACACCATGCTCTTCCGCAATTTCTGAGAGCGAGTCACCTTCCTTAACGGTGTAGATGGCAATGCCTGTTTTCTTAGGCTTAGAAGCTTTAGAGCTTGAAACCTCAACCTCGCCTTCAGGAAGGTCTCCATGAGCCATAAGGGCCATACCTCCAGCAACCTCCATTTCATGCTCATTAAGAACACTCGGGTCCCTTACGCCTTCGAGGAGATCAATACTTGGGTCATGGATCATGCCACCTTCGCCCTCAGATTGAGCGTGCGCTGTGTGTGGAAAAGGAAAGATGCCGTCCACGGACTGTGGCGACACGGTATGGATGAAAAGAGATAGAGCGAATACCGCTGCTATCGAACCATAAACTTTATATGTACCCCTCTTCTTAGCGTTAGCTATAGAACGGGTGGAAAACTTGGAAGGCAAAATAGGAAAACAAAGGGACGTTCAGCGTTTCTTCATAATACAAAAAAGCCTGTATAGGCTTTTCTTGAGTACAACCGTATCTAACCAGTTCCACTAGTATAGCGTGGGAGAAGTGCGGGTCAATGATGCTTTTATGAAGAAATGTGGACTAGAATATGGCTTAGGTAGAGCCTCCTACGCCTTAAATAATCTTAGGCCATTTAACGTCACTAATATAGCAACACCGGTATCAGCCGCTATCGCAATGCCAAGATTGGACATTCCTAGCGCTACAAGACAGATGAATGCTGCTTTGGATGCAATCGCCACGGTAACGTTGAATTTAACCGTTGCGAGCGTACGCTTTCCGAGCTTCATGACATATGGAACAGACTCAAGCGTGTCGTTCATAAGCGCCACATCTGCCGTTTCAATTGCCGCGTCTGATCCTCGTGCGCCCATCGCGATACCCACATCGGCTGCTGCGAGCGAGGGAGCGTCATTAACACCGTCTCCAACCATAGCCACTGAACCGTACCGTTTCTTCAGTTCTTCAATTTTCTCAACCTTGTCTTCGGGCAAGAGTCCTCCGTACACTTCTGTTATGCCGATCTCCTTGGCCACATACTCACCACTACGCTGATTGTCTCCGGTAAGCATTACGGGTTCGACACCGCTCTTCCGCAAGCTCGTAATAACCTCCTTTGAGGTCTTACGAATCGTATCCGTGATAGCGAGCGCACCCATGGCCATGTGACCTTCAGTGACAAGGACGATGGTCTTGCCTTCCTTTTCAAATCCTTCGGTCTTTCTGATTGCTTCTTCGGTAGATACGTTGTGTGCGTCAAGCATCTTTAGATTTCCAACGAGGTGCTCCGTGTCAGAACAGACGCGGCATACCGCTTTCCCGCCTTTGCCCTTAACGTTCTCATATTTATCCATCGCGTGCGGGCTCACATTCTTTTCAGCAGCGTACGCAAGAATGGCTTTAGAGAGCGGATGTGATGAATAGGACTCGATACCGGCCACGTCTTCGAGCACCTGCTGCTCTGTGAACCCGTCAAAGGCAACGACATCCGATACGCGTGGTTCTCCCTCCGTAAGCGTGCCCGTCTTGTCGAGCGAGATTGCCTTTACCCTTCCAAGCTCCTCAAGGAATCGTCCGCCTCGGATAAGCACTCCTTTCCGTGAAGCTCCACCGAGAGCTGCAGTTACAGCGACTGGGGTAGCTATAACAAGCGCACATGGACACGCTATAACCAGGAGCGTGATGGCGCGTTCAAGCCACACCGTTACCTCCCCTCCGAAGAACAGGGTCGGAATTGCGAACAGGCCAAGCGCAATGAACGCGACGGCGGGCGTGTAGTATTTCGCAAATTTATCTATGAATTCCTCGGCTCCGGTCTTTGAGTCCTGCGCTTCCTCAACGAGCTTCACAATTTTCGCAAGGGTCGACTCGGTGCTTACTTTAGTTACCTCTATTTCAAGATAGCCGTTCTCATTCAGAGTTCCTGCGTACACTGTATCCCCCGCTGTCTTTCCCTGCGGAAGGGGCTCTCCAGTTATGGATGCCTCGTTTACTGCCGAATCTCCCTTGAGTACCTTGCCGTCGAGTGGGATGAGCTTCCCAGGCTTTACGGCGATAACTGTTCCTATAGTTACACTCGCAACAGGGACTTCCGTCCCATCGGCCAAAAGCGCAAGCTTTGGACTTTTCTCTACAAGGTTTTCAAGTGCTTTACGGGAGCGAGCGATACCGTACTGCTCGAACGCTTCGGCTAGCGAGAAGAAGAACACGACAGCCGCACCCTCGCCGAACTCTCCCAGATAGAGCGCACCGATCGCTGCGATAACAACGAGGAAATCTATATTGAGGAAGCGCTTCTTCGTAAGGCCATTCCATGCGCCACGGACAACATAGATTCCGCCAACTGTGATAGCAAGAAGAAAGAGAGGGGTCTGGAACGAAGGTAGCAGACCAAGAAACTGTAAGGAGAAGCCAATAGCTGTAGCTGCTCCGGAGATTCCAGTAGCTATCTTCTTATAGAGATCTTCTCGGGGACTTTCGACTTCGCATGAGTCGCAGGATTTGGAGGCAGTCATACTTTTAAGAGCCCGCCTTATCTACCTGCGACTGAAGCAAGGCTCGGAATGCCTCGGGTGACTGCGGGTTCTGGATCTTCATACCGTTCAAGAAAAAGGTAGGCGTTGAGTTAGCACCAGCCTGCCTGCCTTCCTCCATGTCACGCATCACTCTCGCCAGCACCTCTTCTGAGGCTACGTCTGCCTTGAACTGTTCCATGTTGAGACCAAGTTCTAGTGCGAACCCTTCGAATACTTCTGGTGTCTCTACCTGCTTCTCACCCCAGTCCTTCTGACGATCAAACATGAGGTTGTGCATCTCCCAGAACTTTCCTTGACGACTCGCGGCTTCGACGGCAAGTGCCGCAGGAAGTCCATTCTTATGACCAGGTAGTGGGAAATAGCGAGCTACGAACGTTACTCGGTCGCCGAACTCCTCTTCCATCTGCTTTACGATGGGATAGTACGCGCCACACGCTTCGCATTCGAAATCAAGATACTCGACGAGCACCACAGGGCTTGAGGTTGCACCCTTTACATGATCATTTGCTCGAACCGCTGGAAATTGGGTTGCCGGCTCCGGCGCACGCGCGAAAGACGCGATGAATAGCAGTCCTGCACATAGGACAACGATTCCGATTATTACCCCAACATTAGAATTTAATTTCATATCAGTCGCTAATTACTTACTCCGATCACACCCTCACTGCGTACCTTCTGGGGCACGAAGAACGCGAGAATAAGCAGATTGATAAAGACAAGGATTCCCATGAACGGAATCGTAACGAATCCGAACGTAAGTATCGGCGAGTCGCCACATGCCGGAAGCAAACCTCCGGACGAACACGGTACCGCAAGCGGATTTCCAAGTACGAGTCCTTGGAAGTGCAGATAGTAGTGATAGACAGCGTAGAAGAGTCCGATGAGGGCAAGTACGCCGACAGTCACATGAGCCTCTTTAGTCCGATACCAAGCAGCAACCAAAGCCACTATCGCTATCGGGAACAGGAAGATACGCTGCCACCAGCATAGTTCGCACACGGGAGTTGCATACACAACTTGGTACACCAGTGCGCCAAGGATGGATGCGGCAACGATTGCTGCTATCGCTCCGTAGAGTTGGCGGTATGTATGCCGATTAACATGCTCTTTGAATGCAGGGACGAGTGCGTATAACGCCAAACACACCACCAAGCCCGCAGTGAGTAAGAATAATCCTGTCGTTACCAATGTTGAATAGAGTTCGATGTCCATACCTACTAGAAGTCAAACAATTCTCCGAGCAAACCCTCCTTACGTCGCTTCTTATACCCTCCCTGACCGTACTGATGACTGTCATTACTATACTCCTGACGAGTTGCGCGAGAAGGTTCTGGCTGCTGCGGTACAGCACCGCTATCAATACGATCAATAATCTTATCGAGTTCGCCACGGTCGAGCCATACGCCGCGACATGACGGGCAGTAATCAATCTCGACTCCCTGGCGGTCCGTTATCTGAAGCACGCTCTGATCAATGGGACATTTCATAGGTGTAGTGAGTTTAATTCTTTAATGCTGTCTCGATAAGCTGCTGCACTGCCTCATACGGCTGACCCCCTGACAGGGGATACTTCTTACCATCTTTCGTGACAACGACGCTCCAAGGAGTTCCCTGCCCTCCAGTTGCGATAGCGTTCTGCGCCTCCGCTTCTATATGAGCATCGTAACGGCCGCTCTGCTGACACGAAGCGAACGCCTGTGTATCCAGACCAACGTATGCAGCTATCTTTGGAAGTTCTGTTGCTTCAAGACCATCATTCGATGGAGTTACCTCATAGAGCCGGTCGGCATATTTCCAGAACGCATCGTTTCCTCCGACCTCGTTGGCGCATTCAAGAGCAACCGCTTCGCTTCTTGCTTTAGCGTGCAGCTGATCGAGTGGGAAGTGTCGGTATACCCATGCAACATTCTGATTGGTGTCCACTACCCGCTTCATCGTCTCGTGGAACTGCTTGCAGAACGGGCACTCCGTATCGGCATACTCGATGATAGTTGCCTCCGCGTTCGGATTACCGCGCACATGATCCTCTGCCGTTACCGGCGCTACATTCTCAAGTGCTTGCTGTATAGCTTTTTCATCGGGTGCACCTGCTCCGTTTGGAACCGCTGGTGCCTTTGTGCCTCCCCAGTAAATAGCTCCTGCAATAAATATCGCACCAAAGACTACTGATAGGGGCGTTGCGAACTTCTCGAATTTCTTTTCCATAATCAGTATTAGTTAGCGGCCGTACCACTGGCTAAGGAACCCCCGCATCTGAGTGATCTCGGTGTTCTGCGTGGCGATAATGTTCTCAGCAAGCTGCTTTAGTTCTGGACGACGAGTCGTCTCAAGAAGAAGTTGTGACATTGTTACGGCGGACTGATGATGCACGATCATGCTTTCCAGGTACTCTGCATCTCGGCTGCTGCCTGAGAGCTCAGAAAGCTCGGTAACCATAGTGTCCGTTGATGTTCCGTGCTGCATAGAGTTCATGCCCTGTGCGCCAGAACTATTTGGAAGATCGATTCCCCCGCGAGTGATGTATCCGATGCCTGCCCCAACGATTAAAGAGGCTAGCACGAGAAGAATAGGTTTTTTCATAGAATTCAGATAACGCTAGTAAGACAAACCGAAGTTGTCTTGGTCTAGTACGCTTTTGAATTCAGAAGTCCCCTAGCAAATAATTCTTGAAACAGAGTTGACTGAGGCGGAGAATGAAGACGGATATATCGGTACGTTCGCTGTGCGCATACAAACTTATGAATTACAAAAAGCGCAACTACCGCAAGACCGAGTAAGGTAATTGCCTTCACAACCGTAGCCGCAAACGTACTTTGCCAGTGCTCTAAGTGGTCTAACGGTGACATATCACACAGCGATTCCTTATGTGAGCCGAAGAAACAGTCTGAACCCGCCACAACGGTTGTTTTAAGGAGAATGGAAGGACCGACGACTACGACTAGCAGCAGTGCTATTGAGAATAAGTATGCAAAACTGATCTTCCACCAAACCATCTTGTATATTGTACACCCGTTTATGGCCTCCTCATTTTTTTAGGTTTTAGACCAAAACTAATGCGATGGCTTTAGAACTCGAACCAAAATCTAGACTTTATTTACTGAAGTTCTAACTTTGGTTGGTCGGCACCTGTCTAGGACTCGAATTCGAGTCTCCAAAATACCCTTTGTTTATCGACGCGTCTCGGGCGCGATAACCCAGCACGAGTTGGCTGCGGGACTAGGACTCGAACCTAGATAGACGGCACCAGAAACCGTAGTCCTACCATTAGACGATCCCGCAATACCAAGCAACAGGAGTTGCTTGGTCTGAAAACCATACCTGTAAATGAGGATATTTTCAAGCTGCTACATAAAGTGAAAGGGACTGACATTGTGTGTCAGTCCCTTCTTCACCCCTCTTAACGAGAGGTCGTGTCTACTCACCTCCCCTGAGAGACCGCGCCTGCTCAAGCAGGACACTCCGGGCCTCAGCGCCAAGCTGATAGTACGCATTAAGTAGCTGGCGAGCTCCCTTCCAAGCGAACATCGCTTCAGATATCTCACATGGAAGACCGGTAGACTGATCAACACCCTCATAGAAGTACGAAACTGGTACTTGTAGAGCATCAGACAGCTGCCAGAGGCGGACGGCACTCATCTTGTGAGCGCCGCATTCGTATCTCTGTATTTGCTGATGCGTTACGCCGATAGCTCTACCCAGCTGCCGCTGAGTCATTCCAAACAGCTTGCGACGTGCCTCTAGGCGTTTACCCAAGACTACATCGATATCACTCGGAAGCATTGCCCACCTCTCTACATACAACAAACCTCACTCTCGCACAAAAGTATGAAAAGTCAATTATCGCTCCCCTGCAGCCTTCAAGAATGCCGTAAAGAGTGGGTGTGGAGAAAGAGGTCGAGCCTGCAGTTCAGGGTGGAACTGGCAGCCCAAATAGAACGGGTGCTTGTCTTTGGGAAGTTCTGCAATTTCCATAAGGACACCATCAGGTGAGGTACCAGAGAACACAAGACCCGCTTCAGTGAGCTGCGGTACGTATTCAGGATTGATCTCATATCGGTGACGGTGACGCTCTTCAACCACCCCTTCTCCATATGCCTCACGTGCAATACTGCCCTCGGTAAGTTTCGCGTCATATACACCAAGACGCATGGTGCCACCAAACTTCCCTTCAGCAATCAAGGTTTTCTGCTCAGGCATCACGTCTACCACTGGATATGGTGTCTCCTTGTTAATCTCCACCGTGTGAGCCTCTGTAAGGCCCAAGGCGGTACGTGCGTACTCAATTACCAACATATGCATACCGTAGCAGATACCAAAGTATGGGATCTTGTTCTCACGGGCATACTTGGCTGCCATAATCTTGCCCTCAATACCTGTTTCGCCAAACCCACCAGGCACCAGAATACCGTCATACTTAGCCAGCATGTCTGCATTCCCCGCCTTCTCAATATCCTTTGCGTTCACCCACTCAATCTTTGGTTTTACCTTTAGCTCAGCACCTGAGAACTTCAACGCTTCAATTACGGAAAGGTATGCATCGGATAGAACAAAATCACCTGTATCAAAATACTTGCCCACAATACCAATAGTGACCTCAGGACCCTCAACCTTTGTTCGCGCTACAAAGTCAGACCACTCACTAAAGTCTGCAGGTGTGTCCTTCGGAAGTGAGAGCGCTCCAAGAAGTAAGTCCCCCAGATTATCCTTCTCAAAGTTCATAGGGACATCATAGATACTCTCAACATCAGGAGCTGAGATAATGTGATCTGGTCGCACGTTACACCAGATAGCGAGCTTTTCTTTTCGCTTCTCGTCCATTGAGTTCTTTGAGCGCGCGATGATGAAGTCAGGCTGCACCCCGTATGAGTTCAAATCACGTACCGCAGTCTGTGTTGGCTTTGTCTTCATCTCTCCCAAGGTTCCAGGAACTGGGAGATACGACACCATCACAAAGCGAACATCATCAGGGTGCTGAAGGCGCAGTACACGAGCTGCTTCAATGAAGAGTGCGTTCTGAAAATCCCCCACCGTACCACCAATCTCAATCACTGAAATCTGACTTCCATTGTGTGAGGCTGCAGCTTTAATGCGCTCAAGAATTTCATCACGCACGTGTGGAATCGCCTCGATACACTTTCCTCCATACTGGAGTGCTCGCTCCCGAGCGATAACAGACTGATACACCATACCGGAGGTCATATAGTCTTGTGAGCCGAGGTCGCGACCAAGGAAGCGCTCGTAGTTTCCCATATCCTGATCTGTCTCAAGACCAGAGCGCAACACAAACACCTCACCGTGTTCGGTCGGGTTCATCGTTCCTGCATCTACGTTCAGATACGGATCAATCTTTACTAAGTTAACCTCAAACCCTCGCTGTTTGAGGATGAGACCCATGGAAGAAGAGGCGATACCCTTGCCCACACCAGACATGACGCCACCGAGGACAAATATGTATTTATGCCCTTCAGTTGCCATACTCTAGACCCGGAGATACCGTCGAACTGCTAAGAAGCTGGCGATACCACCCAGAAGAATTCCTGCACCAAGGATCATACCTGCTACAAGTGCAAAGTTAGAGAGGTAGTAGCTAAAGAGATTAAAGCCGCCAAGCCAAGTTGAAAGCGCACTTCCTGCGTACCAGGTGACAGGATAGAAGATGGCGAGCGTTATGATGGCACCCAGAAGCCCTGTAAGAATACCCGTTACGATAAATGGACCACGGATGTACATATTAGAGGCTCCCACAAGGCGCATAACCGCAATCTCATCGCGTGAATTATGGATAGCGAGACGAATCGTCGCAAGAGTAATGATGACTGATGCAAAAGCAAAGAGCAGTACGATAATGGTTCCTGCCTTCTGTGTCGCATCGATGGCAGCCGCGAGCCGGTCGATAACTACTTTGTTCTGGAAGTAGTTAATACGGTCGATAAGACCTCCTGATACACTTTCCTCTGAAAGGAACTTCACAATTCCCTCGTACTGGGTTGGGTTCTGTGCACGAATAGCAACAGAAGCTCCAAGTGGATTGTCTCCTAGCTCATCAAGAGCCTGCAACGTTAGGTCGTCCTCTGCATGGCGCTCACGGAAATCTGCCAAGGCGTCCTCACGAGAGGTGTAGGTGGCCGCAACCACTTCAGGAAGGTTCTGAATGTCTTTAATGAGTGCCTGGACCTGTGACTCAGGCGCATCAACCGTGAAATACACATTCACGTCTACCTTGTCTTCAATTATTGAAAGGGTGTGCGTCAGAACTGCTGACAGGAAGATTAAGAAACCAACGATGGTGAGCGTCACCGTCATAATAAGGAGTGTGGCAAAGGTAACAGACCCTCCACGTACAAAATTCTTTGCACCTCCCGCCAGTATTCGTTTAAATGTCATTCCGTCCATATCTATAGAATGTAATGCCCATGCTGATCATCACGGACCACCCGTCCGTTCTCCATCGTGATAACACGTCGACCCATTGCGTCCACCACCCCTTTGTTGTGGGTTGTCATAAGGATAGTAGTACCGAGCTCATTTACCTTCTTAAGGATTTCAATAATCTCAAAGGTGTTAACGGGATCTAGGTTTCCTGTAGGCTCATCAGCAACTACTAGGTCAGGCTGATTAATAAGTGCGCGACCAATAGCAACACGCTGCTTCTCTCCACCTGAAAGCTGGTGTGGGAAATGGTGTGCTTTATTCTTGAGGTCCACCAAATCAAGAATATGTGGTACATCTGATGCAATCTCATCATCAGGACGGCCTGCAGCTTCCATAGCAAAAGCGATGTTTTCGTATGCAGTCTTATTTGGTATCAAACGGTAGTCCTGGAACACCATACCAATTTTGCGTCGGTAGTGATGGAGGTATCCAGACGGAATAGAGTGCACATCAATGTCTTCAAATGAAACGGTTCCCTGTGTAGGACTCTCTTCTGCA
>JAHJIK010000070.1 GCA_018823385.1 Patescibacteria group bacterium
CGCAGAGTGCAAGGACAACGCTGAACGATACATTGAGCACTGCATCACCGACAAAGAAGGCATCCACTCCTTTCTCTGTCACTAGGACTGACACTCGTTGATCAAAAGTTGGTGCGACGCTCTCTCTATACGCTTGTTATCGCCTCAACGTTCGCAATTGTTACGAGTGCAGTAATTGGCATCCTGTTCTCAGCAGGGGACATCACTAAGTTTGGTGTAATTGGTGACCTGGCATATAGCGGTCCTTCACTTGCATATGCAGTTATCGCAGGTATCTCAGGTTTTGCTGCCGCCTTTGCACTCACCAAGCCAAACCTCAGTGCCATGCTTCCCGGAGTGGCAATTTCTGTATCGCTCGTACCACCACTCGCCATTGTCGGCGTTGCACTTGCGGGTCTTAACTGGACCGTGGCAGTGAACGCATTCCTTCTCTATCTCGTTAATGTGGTTGGCATCGTGTTGTGTGCAATGTTTGTGTTCGTAATGCTTAAACTGGCAGCGAAGCAGGAGATGGTGACTAATGCAGTTGAAGAAGACGAGGAGGAGGTTGCTGCAGAAAAGAGTGAGACTGACTAGCGTTTCCGGTTGAGCCACATATCCACACGTATACCAATCAGGAGCCAGAGTGTACCAAGTACATATCCGCCGATCACATCGCTTAGGTAGTGAACGCCTAGATAGAGGCGACTAAATCCAATTAGGAGAATCAATAGTGCTGCACCACCAAGAATACATACTCGAGCACACGTTGTGCGTACGTTTTTAAATGCGGTGTATGCAATAAAACCTAGAATAGCGAGCGCGCTCGCACTGTGTCCGCTTGGGAACGAAAAGAGTTTTTCTGCGTAGAAGGCAACATCTGCAGCTGGGCGTGCTCGAGCAACTAGCATTTTAATGAGATTAATACTTACTGCAGATCCTATAGCCGCAACGAGGAATGGAATAATGTAGCGTCGCTTTGAAAAGAATGAGTAGAAAAGGATCGCTGCAATAGAGAGTGCAATCATCGCCGAAGTACTGCCGAACTGCGTTATGAACAGAAAGAACTCATTTAGGAAAGGGGTTCGGATAGTCGAGAGGAAGTGGGCGGCTGCCGTATCAACAGACATAATGTGTTCTGACATTTGGGAACTATAACAGAAGGATAATTATGAACGTAAAAAGCGCACCATAATAGTGCGCTTTTTACGTTCCGAACTTCAATTAGCCTTTAAAGGCATCTACGTCCATAAATTTTGCACCATCCCAGTAACACTGTACGCGTGTGAACTTGTGAATCTTTGGGTCGTTATACGCCTGCGAGCAAAGTACTTTTGCCTCGGCTTCTGAACCGGTTCCTTTCTTGTATGTGCGCTGGCCACTGTTACCGATCAGTATTTTGTACTCCGCACTACCTGAAGTTGGAACGGAAACTGCAATACGATCAGTTGCACTGTATGTTCTGTTCTTACAGGTAACAGACACTGAGGTGAGGATACCTTTAGGGCTAGTTGCACCAAAGGTCGCTGCCCCAGAATCACCTGGCTCGATTGCATTCTTCCATCCGTGCGTTACGGACTGCTTACCATTAGTGTACTGAGCTGTAACGGTACAAGAGCTGGCATCTCCCGTTGGGTAGTACACAAACGAAGGTGTCGCAGCCGCATCAAGCGTTACAGAATCAGTCATGGAGCCGTTACTGTTGTTATAAGCAGGGCGCCAAGTACCACCTTAAGAATCTGATGAGAATTCTGGGCTGCGTTTGTCATGAAGTGATATAACCACAAGTTGTGTGTTTGGGCAAGACAAGGGCCTTAACGTTTGTTACAATTTTTGCATGTTACGAACGCTCACGCTCTTGCGCCAGATATCACATAAGTTCTTAGCGGTTGGCTCTTGGGGAACCCTCCTCCTTGTACTTATCGTTCCGTTTCTTATGCTTTTCACCATGACGATGTCTATGGACCACAGCACTGGAGATTGCCCGTATATGTTGGGAGAGACAGCACTCTGTTCCATGTCCATATTGGATCATATTAGTAACTGGCAACAGACGTTTACCGCTGCATTAGTCGAGATTCTCACGTTCGCCGTACCCGTTTTCGTTCTTGCATGGTTCTGGTCTATTGTGCCGAAGTTTGACCAACCGCCAGGATATCGAAGACGTTTTTACCCAGCACCCCCACTCTTACAAGAATTATTCTCAAGCGGGATTCTTCACCCTAGAGTTCCATAGAGATACCATACTTCGCTTACTTACTTTAACTAAAAAACTATGGAAAAGAATA